>DFEL01000177.1 GCA_002369055.1 Cyanobacteria bacterium UBA3803 | reverse complement strand
TATAATTCCGCTAATAGATAACTCAACGCAATATATTTATATGCCAATGTTCGTAATTACACACAAAAAATTGGCACAAGCACTTATCAATGCACATACAAGAGGTGTTGATGTAAAAATAATTATTGATGCAACTAATGCTTCTCAAAAATATTCACTGGTAGAACAATTACGAAAAGCAGGTATACAGGTTAAAGCAGAAAATTATGCAGGCAAAATGCACTCCAAAAATTTAATTATTGATGACAAATATATAATTTCAGGTTCAATGAATTTATCCAAAAACGGAAGCATTAAAAATGATGAAAATACTCTGTTAATAGAAAATACTACATTCGCAAAATATTATAAAAATTTCTTTTTATACATTTGGTCAAAAATACCAGATACATGGTTGACACGTAATCCTTCAAGCGAATCACACGATTCAACAGGTTCTTGCTTTGACGGCATTGATAACGATTTTGATGAAAAAATTGATATTGAAGATTCGGGTTGCTTCACAAAATAATTATAAAACTGTTTCTTTTTTGAAAAAATAGGCTTTTGAATGTTCACATAGCGGACATTTTTCCGGCGGAATTTCACTTAAAATATGAAAACCGCAATTTGCACATTCCCATAATAAAGGAGCTTCCGACTTAAAAACATTATCCTCCATTACTTCTTCAATAAGCTTTTCATATCGTTTATTATGGTATTTCTCAACTGTTGCAACCATATCAAAAAGAACGGCAACATTATTAAAGCCTTCATCTCTTGCAGTTTTAGCGAAATTTTTATACATCGTAGTCCATTCATAATACTCTCCTTCACTGGCATCTTTTAAATTTGTTAAAGTATCTGCAATTTCACCACCACATAACAATTTAAACCAAATTTTTGCATGTTCTTTTTCATTATTTGCAGTATCTTCAAATACTTTTGCAATCATTTCATATCCGTCTTTTTTAGCCTTTGACGCATAATATGTGTATTTGTTTCTTGCTTTTGATTCACCTATAAAAGCCTCTTTTAAATTTTCCTCAGTTTTACTGCCATTCAAATTCATATTATTCTCCTTTTTTAATAAAATTATATGTTGATTAACAGAAAAAAATATTACCCTGTTTGCCATTGATAATAACTATTTTTATGACAAATATATTGCAATATTTTTATTTTTTTGCTAGCATTAATTGGATAAATAAACACGAGGATAAAAAAATGAAAAAGAACTTACTAATGTTTTTGGAAGAAAAAACAAAAGAATTAGACGAAAATACCGCACTTGGTATTCGTTCAAAATTTGGTTGGTCCGAAATGACATATAAAGGCATAAGTCTTCTTGCTCAACGACTTGGAGGTTATTTACTTGAAAAAGGTGTTCAAAAAGGTGACAAAGTTGCAATTTTATCAGAATCAAATCCTGAATGGAGTGCGGCATTTTTTTCAATAGTTATAGCAGGCGGTACAATTGTACCATTAGATATTAAATTAACTCAATATGAATTAAATTCTATATTAAGCGACTGCTTACCTAAAATTTTACTTGTTTCAAGTGCTTATTTTGAAACAGGCTTAAAGATGAAAGAACAAATACCGTCTATTGAAGAATTAATTTTGATAGATGATAAAGGTTCAAATAAAGAATATGAAAGTATTTATACAATAAAATCAGAACCAAGAAAAAAATGGGTTCACAGAAGTTTAAATCAAACCGCATTAATTATTTACACATCAGGTACAACAGGCATGCCTAAAGGTGTTCAAATAACATATAAAAATATCATGACACAAACTGAAAGCATTTCCGAATGCTTCCCACTAACACAAAATGACAGATTATTGTCAATTTTACCTATGAATCATCTATTTGAACTTTCTGTGGGATATTTAACATTCTTAAGTTTAGGAACAAGCATATATTACTCAAAAAGCTTAAAACCGAATGATTTATTTGACATTATTCAACACAAGCGTATTACGTTTATGGTAGTTGTTCCTGCATTTTTAAAACTTTTAAAAACAACATTGGACTCAACAATAAAACAATATGGCCCTATAAAGAGATTTTTATTTGAACTTAAATACAGAATTGCACCATTGATTCCATGGTACAGAGTAAGAAGAATGTTATTTCAGACTGTTCAAAAAAATATGGGCGGAAAATTTAGAGGATTTATTTCGGGTGGAGCACCACTTGATGTCAATATTGCAAAATTCTTTAATACAGTTGGTATTGAAGTTTTTGAAGGCTATGGGCTATCAGAAGCAAGCCCTGTTGTATCATTAAACACAAAAGGTCATAACAAATTAGGTTCTGTCGGACGACCAATTCCCGGAGTAGAAGCAAGAATTGACGAAGAAACAGGCGAATTGCAAGTAAAAGGTCCTAACATTATGAAAGGCTATTACAAACGAGATGACTTAACTGCTGATGTAATGACAGAAGATGGCTGGTTAAAAACAGGTGATATCGCACACATTGATAATGACGGATTTATCTGGATTACAGGCAGAATTAAAAATATGATTGTACTTTCGGGCGGTAAAAAAGTATTCCCTGAAGAAG
>DFEL01000186.1 GCA_002369055.1 Cyanobacteria bacterium UBA3803 | reverse complement strand
GGTAAAAAAGTATTCCCTGAAGAAGTTGAAGCTGTTTTAGAAAAAAGTGAACATTTTGCAGAAGTTTGTGTAATGGGTTCTTCCAGAACCGGAGGAGAAAAAGACGGTACCGAAGATATTGCTGCGGTTATCGTTCCAAGAGAATCTTTTATGGAAGGTAAATCTGATGAAGAATTAAATAAATTGGTTAGAGATGAGGTAAAAACATTATCACAACAGCTTGCACCTTATAAAAGACCAATTAATATTATTGTTCATAAAGAATCATTACCAAAAACAACAACATTAAAGATTAAACGTAAAGAAGTAAAAGCATTATTAAATTTATAATATTTTTACAAATAATAAAATGTCGGGTTATGAACCCGACATTTTTTATACACTTTGATAATCAGTTACTTGGCATTAAAACAGAAATAACTGCATTGTTTATGTTCAAATATCTTTTTGCTGCATCTTGGGCATCTTCTATTGTAAGATTACTTAAAATATCCAAATAATCTTCAATTAAAACCAAATTATTACATACTGTCATATATGAACCAATTGTATCTGCAATTTCAGAAACTGTTTCCGCATTATTTGCAAATTGTGCTTTTGTCTTTTTTACCGCTTTTTTAAATTCTCGTTCTGTAATTGAAGTTTTTATTTTATCAATTTCTTGCTTTAATTGCTCAATAGCTTCATCTTTCTTTTCAGGTTTAAAATTAGCCTCAACAAAGAAATTATTGCCGTCACGGAATTGATAATAATCTGTTCCAACATAATTAAATAAAGGTTCTTCAACTTTTTCAATCAGATTTTGGTTTAATCTTGAACTATCACCGTCACCAAGAATTATATTAATCAAATCCATCAATATAGAATCTTTTACATTATTAGCAGGTGCTGTTAAATAGCCAAACATCAAAAATCCTGTATTTACACTTGCTGTATCTTCAACATAAATTGTATGATTTGTTGGCTCATCTATTTCAAATTTAGGATTTTCGTAATTTTCACGATTTTTCCAGTCAAATTCTTTGCAAACTTTTTCCAAAATTTCTTCATGATTAAAATCGCCAACAACAATTGTTGTAACATTGTTTGGAGTGTAATGTTTTTTGTAATAATCCATAATTGTTTTTTGAGAAACTTGTGAAATTATTTCCGGAGTACCGATTACATCACGCTTATATGGATGTTTTTTATACATTTTATTATTTGCAGCATTATAAACTTTTGACCAAGGCTGGTCTTTTCTCATTCTTATTTCTTCTATTACAACATGTCTTTCACGTTTATCTTTTACATTCTCATCGTTTAAGTCAAATTCACTTCCAATTTCTTCTTCGGGAAGCACAGGGTCAAGCATCATGTCTGCATGAAGTTCAATTGCTTCATAAAAATCTTTATTTCCTTCTCCTTTTGGCAAGGTTACATAATAAAATGTATAATCTTTCCAAGTTGCAGCATTAACAATAGCACCTTTTGCCTCTAAAGTTCTGTCAAAATATCCTGCTTTATGTTTATGTGTACCTTTAAACATCAAGTGTTCCAAAAAATGTGATATACCGTTATTTATATCGTCTTCATTTATTGAGCCTGTTCTTACCCAAGAACTGATATTTACCATACCGCCTTCTTTATGAGCAAGCACAATTTTATGACCATTTTCACGCTCGTATATTTCTACATCTTTTGTTAAATAAGGATATTTTACTAATGTTTTTTTCATACTTTCTTTCCTTTTTTCTTAATTATATCTTAAAAATATACAGAAATAACTCTTGAAATACAAATTAATACAGATGTATATATCATAATATTTCTGGCCTGATACATTCTAAATCTGAAAGAAGCTATTTCAGGATAATCTTTTATTTTATTCCAATTTTCAAATGGGAAATGCCAAAATCTTTTTTGAGGCACATAAGTTTTATCACTGTTAAATAATAACATTGAAACTATTAATTCAACAACTAACGGCACCGTAAAAAATGTAATTAAAAATATTTTTGGTAAATATCCCGACGTTATCGCCAGAGATAACAAACCATAACCAAGACCGTATATAATTCCATAACCTGCAACTGCTTGATTTTTATCCTTAAATCTGCGACATAACGTTTTTTTGTGTGAAGCACTATCCCCATCAAAATCCATTAAAGAGTTTGTATATAAAAGCCCTATGGTAAACATTACAACAATTGTACCTATAAGAAAAATGTGCTTATCCAAAGTTTGTGTCATAACCCAATAAACACCGCCAAATAAAATCGGTCCAAATGCTAAGCCAACAGCAACTTCGCCTATACCTGCCGTTGACCATTTTGCATAAGTCAAAACAAAAATTGCACCTAAGAGTGCAAAAATTATTACGGGATAACCGGTCTTAAAAAACAAAAATGCACCGATTATAGTTGCAATTGAGCAATAAATAACCACAACCTTTAAAACTTGCTCTAAAGTTGCTTCACCATTTTTTATGTATTTACACTTTGATTTTGTTTGTTCGTTTAGCGTTCCCATTTTTTCAAGTTTTTTATAATCAACATAATCATCAAACAGATTTGTTGCAAGTTGACCAAAACAAATTCCTATTAATGCTAAACATCCATAAAACAAGTTACCGCCATTAGTTAAAGCAAAAACAAAAGCAACAGCCCACGAAAATATTGACATTGGCACAGTAAAAATTCTTGAATTTTCAAGCCAAAACCAAATTCTATTTATAAATTTAAGCATCTAGCATACCCTCAATACTTTTAACTTCTTCATACAAAGCCCCTCCCTCAAGAAGTTCTTCGGCAGAAAGACCAAACATAGTAACCAAATCAAGCACACTCTCATTACGTTTAAAACGTTTTACAACTTCTAAAACTGCATCTTCACGTGTCATAGATGTAAATTGATTATGTTTACCTAAATTTATACTACGTTTTTTAGCCTTACCCAATTATTTTACCCCCAAAGCCAAGAGTGCAGCACCAATCATGCCGGCATAGTTACCTGTCGTAGCCTTTAATACCTTTGTCGGAGTAGTAATAATTTCTTCATTTGCGGATTTTTCTAAATATTCCGTATCTATAAATTGAGCCATAGAACCCGAAAAAACAAAGCAATCCGGATCAAAAAGATTACCCAAACCAATTATCCCTGCCAAAATATCATTTTGCCACTTATTAAAAATTGCTGTCATTTTTTCATCACCGGCATTTAAACCTTCAATTACATCGTAAGTTGTAACACTTTCACTGTGCAGCATTTCTTCTGCCGTTTTTTTCAAACCTGTACCGGAAGTATAAATCTCAAAACAATCGTAACTTCCGCAGGTACATTTTCTGCGTTTATCAGGATACATTTTAAAATGCATTTCTCCTGCTGCACCTGATTTACCCTTATATAATTTATTATTAAGAATAATTCCACCGCCAACACCGGTGCCAAGAGTAAGCATTATAGAATTTGGCATACCTTTTGATGCACCTAAAATATGTTCTGCCCATGCCGCAGCATTAGCATCATTTTCGACAAAAACAGGTTTACTTGACAATTTATCAAACTCTATTGTATTGTAACCCTTAACGAGATTTCCCGTTGAACCGATTACCATTGTGTTTTCATTATTTACTGCACCTGCTGTTGAAAATGCTATTACATCTGCTTCATTTTCGTATTTTTCAATAATTGATTTGAATATTTTTTTTATTTCTTCTAAATCATAAGGAGTTGAATGTTTTTCAACATCTGTAACCATTTCACCTTTTTCATTAATAACGGCATTATAAATTTTTGTACCGCCAACATCAATAGCAAGTGCCTTTTTCATTATCTATCCTTTCTTGAAACAAACCTTTTTGTAATTAATTGCGGTCTTGTAATTGCAGAACCTATTACAACACAATGAGCACCAATAGAAAATGCTTTATCAACTTCTTCAGGTGTCCATATCCTACCTTCAAGCACAACAGGAATTTTAACTTGTTTTACAAGTTCTTCCAATAATTCAAAATCAGGGCCGTCATTTTTCAACGGAGAAAACTGAGTATAACCTGCAAGTGTTGTTGAAATAATATTTACACCCAACTTTTCACAGGTAACACCTTCTTCAACAGTTGAAATATCAGCCATTGAAATTCTTTTATTTATTTTAATAAGATTAATAATATCTTCTATCGTACAATTTTCGTGTTTTCTTGCGGTACCGTCAAATGCTATAATGTCCGCACCTGCCTTAATCAATGAATTAACATGCTTTAAAGAAGGTGTTATATAAACAATTTCTTTCCAATTTGGCGGAATTACATCGGGCTTGGTAAGTCCAATAACAGGAACATTCGTCATTTTTTTTGCATTAGTAACATCTCTTGCACCTGCAACACGCAAACCGCCTGCTCCGCCATTTAAAACAGATTTTATCATTGCAGCCATAGCTTCTTCTCTGTATAATGGTTCGTTTGGCATCGCCTGACAAGATACAATAACTTTACCTTTTAAAGTTTCTATAACACCCATTTCAGCTCCTTTTATCTATAATTTTGGAATTGTAAAGGATAATCATACTTATCTGCATTTTCTCTTAAAAGTGCAATTACAGCCTGCAAATCATCTTTGCTTTTGCCTGTAACACGTACTTGATCGCCTTGAATAGAGGCTTGAACTTTTATTTTTGACTCTTTTATATCACCCGTGATTTTTTTTGCAAGTTCTTGAGTTAAGCCTTTTCTTAAATTATAAACTTGTCTGACCGCACCGCCTAAAGCATCTTCAACTTTTTGAGGGTCTAAAATTTTAATACTTAAACCTCTTTTAACCAATTTTGATTGCAAAATATCATAAATATTTCTTAATTTGGTTTCATCTTCTGTTGTAATAGTAACGCATTTATCAGCCTCTAAAACAATATCTGATTTAGAATTTTTCAAATCAAAACGAGAAGTAATATCTCTTTTAACTTGGTCAATTGCATTAACCAATTCCTGTTTATCATATTCCGATACAATATCAAAACTTGAATCTTTTGCCATACAAACCCCCTTTTCTTCAATTGTATCATGGATAAATTGCTTTTAGCAATGGATATTAAATTATTATATTTCGTTACATAAAAAACTATCAACCTAATTATTAACAATAAAAAAATAAATAGAACTTAATTACATTTCTTGTATATTTTTTATCGGATCTTTTAAAAGTTTTCCCATTAAAAAATAAAACGGAGATAAAGCAACATCCGATAAAATATTTAACGGATTAATCAAACCAACAAAAGCACCCGCTTTAGAAGCCCCATACATATCCATTGATACCAACATCATATTTACTATATGATAGCTTGGACTAATTATACATTTTGCAGGAGATAAAGTTAATTTTTTACCTCCGTTTTGATTTTCTATTTCAGCCTGCATTGATTTAGGCAAATTTGCCATTATAACTATCATTTCCTTATTATTTGGAAAAAAACGATTAGCATCAAACTTTGCATCCGATTTAATTTCGTCCATCAGTGTTTCGGAATTTTCTTTAGTTGTACTATCCAATAAGGTTTTAAAATCATATTTATCTTCTTTGTGAAACAAATATACAGATGCATAAACAGCAAGTTTATATTCATCCATTGGTTGCTCACAATCATACATTGTTTGAATAAGAGGTTTTAATTCTTTTTCATCCCGTATTTCCGTAAATAAACCATTTCGTACAATTGTGTATGCTGTTTCATAAGATTGTTTATCAGCATTTGCTTTTTTAAGATTTTCGTTTATCTTTAAATCAGCAACTTTTCGCAAATTTTCAATGTTATCTTTTTTTATTATTGAAATTAAAACTTTATAATTGTTTTGGTTTGCAATACTTATTGTATCTTTAACTATTTTTAACTCATCTTCCGACAAATCATTTAATTTATACTTCTTTTCAACAACATCCGCTACTTTTTGCTGATAAACATCTTTAACACAAAAACTACAACCACTATCAGCTCCTACACTTGAAACGCAAATAAAAACAAAAGATAAAGCTATAATTGAAGTTACATAAAAATTTAAAATCTTTTTCATAATATCCCTAAAGTTTAAATAATATTTTTCTTATATAAAAAATAAAAGCACGACCAAAGTCATGCTTTCATTTTGTTTTATACTTTTCTCTTGCGAGCTGCTTCAGATTTGCGTTTTCTTTTTACGCTTGGCTTTTCATAGCGTTCACGTTTTTTAACTTCAGATAAAACGCCGGCTTTTTGAATTTTTTTCTTGAAACGTCTTAATGCACTTTCAATTGATTCGTTTTCGCCTACTTTAACTTCTGGCATTGCTTTTTTCACCACCTTCTATAATTAATTATCGATGCCAGTATATAATAACATGCAAATTTTTAAAAATCAATAGTTCGCTTGTTTTACTGCACCCCAAGCTCTTATTGAACCTTTTTCATACTTAAAAATATAATAATTTTTTTCTTTTACAAATTCTATTTCCGCATTGGAATACACATAAGGCAAAGGCGGTTTAATACCAAATTCATCATATTTTTTCTGAATTTTTTCTCTTTTTTTCTTTTCTTTCTTTGCTTTTTTCTGTTCCTTTTTATCGTATTGCTTTTGTGCTTGGGATTTATCTTCCTCAAATTGAAAAACAGGTATTCTTGCAATAACATCATAAGCCTGAATTAACAAAAGCATATCTTTGTTTTCTGAAATTTCCAAAGTATAATGTCCGGGACTTATTACCGGAGTACCATCCTCTGCATAGATATAATCCACAATCGTTAATGTCGGACTTTGAATTGAAGGCATTGCATAACGAACATGACTTTTACTCTCATCATTTAATCCACTCGGATAAATCGGATACGGAGCATGTGGCATTATTTCATCTAAATCTTGCAAATCAGGAGTTATAATACCGTCAATCATCTATCATTCCCAATAATCTTTTCATTGTATCTTTTATTTGTAAAAAATCTAAGTCCAATGCTTTTGCATGACCTACAAATATTAATGACATATATTTATCCGAATTATTTAATTCATTATTTTTCAAAAATAATCTGTAATTCTCTCTCATTAAACGTCTTAACCGATTACGTTTTACTGCTCGTTTATGAGTTTTTTTGCTGACTACAAAGCCAACAAGTGTTTTATCACTTTGATTTTTCTTTTTTAAACCGACAAAAACAGCCACACCATTAAGATAAAAAGAATTTTTTATTCTATATGTGGCTGTAAATGCTGTTTTCTTCTTTAATCTGTATTCTTTACTAAGCACGTTTTGAAGCTGTAATTGCTAATTTATGTCTACCTTTTGCACGACGTCTGTTTAAAACTTCCTGTCCGTTAGCAGTAGCCATTCTTGCTCTAAAACCGCTTGTATGTTGTCTTTTAACTTTTGTTCCTTCTAATGTGCGTTTCATAATTTAATTCCTTTTCGCTCATATTTGTATTATTATCTTTATCGTAAATAAAAAATAAAATTTAGTCAACATGAAACATAAAGCGGGGTAACAATGAGTAACAAATTAGGATTTATAGGATGCGGAAAACTGGCAAAAGCTATTATAAAAGGGATAGGAAAAGATTATGAAGTAATTGCATCTACAAGTTCTGATATATCAGCAAAAAATGCCGCAAATGAATTAAATATTAATGTTA
>DFEL01000141.1 GCA_002369055.1 Cyanobacteria bacterium UBA3803 | reverse complement strand
TACTAAGGAGTCGCATTTTTGTTATAAAAACCTAATTACTTATTTTTTGTAATAATAAGTTAATTCTGAATTCAAATCCAGTGTTCTACCATTATTTTTAAAAATACCAAATTTCAAACCGCATTTTGCCAATCTATATAATAAACTTACACCTAAAACTCCAAAACCATACTTACAAGAGCGTACAAAGTTTATTGAAGATGCTTCTTTAAAATATTTTGTAGGACAAGAAATTTCACCTATATTATATTTATTAAAAAATAACAATGCCAAAACTTCATTGTCAAAAATAAAATCATCATTACAAGATTCAAGCGGTAAGCTCTCTAAAACTTTTTTAGTAAAACCTCTGAAGCCCGTATGATATTCTGATAATTTTTCATGTAATAACAAATTTTCAAATGTAGTTAAAAATTTATTAGCAAAATATTTATATAGCGGCATACCACCTTTTAGAGCCGAACAACCAAGCATACGCGAAGCCAACACTGCGTCATATTGCTCAAAAGCCATCATAGAAGCCATAGCAGGTATTAATTTTGGAGTATATTGATAATCAGGATGAAGCATGATTACAATATCTGCACCAGCTTTTAATGCCGCCTTATAACAAGATTTTTGATTAGCACCGTAGCCTTTGTTCTCTGTATGAACAATCGTTGTAATTTGCAAAGACTTAGACAGCTCCTTAGTATTATCTAAAGAGCTGTCGTCTACTAAAATTACTTCATCAACAAATTCACGATATATTTCATCATAAGTTTGTTTCAAAGTATGCTCCGCATTATACGCAGGCATTATAACAACGATTTTTTTACCGTTAAGCATTATTCTTCAGAAATAGCCTCAACAACAATAATTTCATCATCGTCATTGTCGTCTTCTACTGCATCTGTTCTTATAGAAGCCTTATTTGAAGATAAAGATTTATCCTTAACTTTTTTAACTTGTCTTAAAAGTTTATCAGAAAGCAAGTCGATACTTGCATACATAGATTCTGCCGTTTCTTCAAGATGTAACTTAACCTTGTCTAAGCTGCATCTTACTTCAGCAATATGTTTTTCGGCAGCAGCAGGATTTTTAATTACTGACAAAATAACTTCAATACCTTGAATTTGATCATAGTGAGTTGCTACTTTACCGATTTTTTCTTTTACATAAGATTTGATAGCGTCAGTTATTTCAATGTTTCTTCCGTTTACGTGTATACGCATTTATTCCTCCAATTTATTTTACAATGTAATGTTAGGATACATGAAAAATAAAATAAAATCAATTAATGAATTAAGTAATTAATAAATATTATTAATCTGAAATAATTTGTTGTAATTCTACGTTTGGTGTACCCAAAACTCTTACTAACTCTAAAACAGATGCTTTCATCTGACATTTTTGAGATGAACCTGAAAAGAAATCTTTATAGAAACAGCCTTCGCAGTTGCAACCTCTTTTATAGCAATCCAACGCAGTTGGTGTCCATCTTCTCACTGCCACTGCACGACCCATATCACGACTTCTAAACACTTTACATGTCCTCCAAGATTAAATTTAATTTTAACAAGATTATGAAATATAAATTTATCGGTTTTTCAATATATGCTTTCCGATAACTACCCCAAATTCAAGCAGTGCTTGATTTATATTCATTGTAAAATTTCAAAGTATTTTTACAAGTGGGTTTTAGCCTTATTTTCACATTTCGCAACATATATCTCAATCATGCTCGGGGCTTGTATTTCAAGTATATCAACTATCTTCATAATTAGGCTACATCATGGTTTCCGACTTTCAAATCATGAAAACGCATGTTGGGTGCATGTTTTCATGATTTGAAAAATAGTTAAGAATTGTAAATTATTTCAAAAACCATGCCTGTTTTGGCGATTTTGGCATGCCAATTTTACATTTTTTCTTGAACTTAAGAAATATTTAATGTATGCTTTTTCATGTAAACGATATAAATAGCAAAAAAGAGGAAGTACATTTTGGATAACGGATTTATTGAAGACGGTTTTATCGTAAACCTTAGTAATGCAAGTAGTGCCGCAGAAGTAATATATGAACTGAGTTCTATTTTAGATATGCCGGAAGCACAAAACAAAAAAATATGTTTAAAATTGGAAGGTATTAGCCTAACTCAATCTCAATTATTAAGTATAAGAGCATTAATTGACTCTATGGATTCGACTTTAGAATTTGTAGATACAACATCAGAAGCAACAAAAGAAGCTGCAAACGCTTTAGAGATTAAGATTTCGGAATTAAAAAACGAAATGGAAATTCCACAAATACAGCCCACTGAAGACGAATTAAAACAACATACAGGAAATACTAATTTATTTGAAGAAAATGTACACGATTTTGCATTTCAAGAATTAGCACAAGAAGAAGGACTGATAAAACCTGAAGAAATTAAACAATATGCAACTATGGATGATGATGAAAGACCTAATATTGAACTTGAAGGTGATGACGAAAATGTTGACAAATTGCCTACATTATATTTAAATCAAACACTTCGTTCAGGTCAAACAGTATCATCAGACGGAAACATTGTTATCATTGGAGATGCAAATCCGGGTAGTGAAATCATTGCAAGAGGTGACGTAACAGTTTGGGGTGTTTTGGGCGGAATTGCTCATGCCGGCTCAAAAGGTAATGCTAATGCTTGCATTAGAGCCTTAAAAATGAATGCTATTCAACTAAGAATTGCTAATTTATATGCAAGACGTGTTAATAAAGAAAATATTCCGTTTGTACAAAAATCTTCTTCATTTGTACCGGAAGAAGCAAGAGTTGACGGAAAAACAATAGTTATAAAGACAACATACGAAAGCAAGGAGAAATAATGACAGGTAGAGTTTTAGTAATTACCTCAGGTAAAGGTGGTGTCGGTAAAACAACAACTACCGCAAACATAGGTACTGCTTTAGCAAAAGCAGGAAACAAAGTTGTTTTAATTGACACAGATTTAGGTTTAAGAAACTTAGATTTATTATTAGGTTTGGAAAACAGAATTGTATATACAATAGTTGATGTTGTAGAAGAACGTTGTAAATTAAAACAAGCCTTAGTTAAAGATAAGAAAAATCCTAATTTATGCTTGTTAGCAGCTGCTCAAACACGTGATAAAACGGCTATAACAGGAGAACAATTAAAATCAATATGCGAAGAACTTAAAGAAGAAAATGATTTTATTATAATTGACTGTCCTGCCGGTATTGAACAAGGATTTGAAAATGCAACCGCCGGTGCAAGCGAAGCAATTGTTGTTGCAACTCCGGAAATGTCAGCAGTTCGTGATGCTGATAGAATTATTGGTCTTTTAGAAGCAAAAGAACATATTGAAAAATATAATTTGTTATTAAACAGAGTTCGTCCAAATTTAATCAAAACAAACGATATGATGAGTGTAGACGATGTAGTTGAAATATTGTCTTGCAAACTTATCGGTATAATTCCTGAGGATACAGGCATTATTACATCAACCAATAAAGGTGAACCTATTGTAAATGATGAAAAATCTCTTGCAGGTCAAGCATACCAAAATGTTGCAAAGAGAATAATGGGCGAAGATGTTGAATTTTTAGATATTGACCAACCTCAAGATTTTATCTCAAAGGTTAAAGCATTTTTCTTAAATTTATTTAAGAAGGAGGCTTAATCTATGAAGGAAATTTTTGCAGACATATATAACAAAGTTGTGGACTTTTTCACCAAAACGGAAGAAAAAGACAAAACAAAAGATGTTGCCAGAAATCGTTTAAAACTTGTTTTGATGCAAGATAGAACAAATTTAAATCCTCGTCTTTTAGAACGTTTAAGGGGCGAAATGATAGATTTGCTTTCTAAATACGTTGTAATGGATAAAGAATTATTAGAATTAAACTTTACACCTGAAGACGACCAGCTTGCATTAATGCTTTCAATTCCTGTTATCAGGGCAAAAGACGAAGAAGAAATTGAAGCGGCTCTTAAAGCGGAAGATGAAGAAAAAGAACGTCTAGCAAAACTTGCTCAAGAAGCAGATGAAGATGAAGACGATGAAGCAGATGATGATAATAACGAAGATGACGAATTTGAAAATGATACAGAAGAAGATGAAAATTCGGATTTAGAAGATAATTCACAAGACAATGAAGAAACAAAAGAAGCATCCTCTGAACTATCTGAAAACACAGAAGAACACCCTAAAAAGAAGAAAAAGAAAAAACATAAGAAGAAAAAAAATCAACAGCTTGAAGAAAATGTAGAAAACGAAGAAAACAAACAAGAAACTTCAAATACTTCAGAACAAAATGAAAATAACAACCAAGAAGAAGTAAAAGAAGAACAAAACGAAGAAAATAAAGAAGAACATCAAGAATAAAGATATAAAAATAAAACAAAGAAGTCGGTTTTGATTAAATCAAAACCGACTTCTTTATGCAACTTGTAAATCAAAATTTATATTAAAACCTAAATTTTTAATTATAGTCATAATTGTTAAAAATTCGGGAGAAATTTCATTTCTAAACAATTTATAAAAATAGGTTCTATTTATACCTGTTTTTTTTGCAAAATCACTTATTGTACCATTTAGTAAAATTAATGATTTTAATGATGCTAAAAATATTTCTGCGTTATTATCCATAAAATATTCATTTAACAATTCTTTTATATATTCTTTTTGTAATTCTTTATCATTTTTTAAATATTCTAATGTACTATATTCCGGCATTTTATTCATTTAAGGTTCCTTTCATTGTAGTCTTTTAAATATATTTCTGCTTGTTTTATATCATTTGATTGTCTTTGTTTTCTCGGGTATCTGATTTTAATCCAAATTTGTAAGGATAAGCTAAGTTGGACAAACACAACTTGTAAATAAATTATTTATTTCTTTGGAAAAAACCTGCAAGTTCTTTGTGCGGAATTAATTTAGAAATTGGACGTCCGTGCGGGCAAGTGTATGGTTTTTCACATTTTCGCCATTTTTTTATTAATTCTTGCATTTGAAATAATGAAAGTTCTTTACCTGCTTTCACGGCAGCCTTACAGGATGTTGTAATCAATATATGTTCTTCCAATCCTGCAATATCACCGTCAAGATTTTCTAATATATCTGCTAAAATTTCTTTTGTATTTACTTTTGAAAGTAATTGCGGAACTTTTTTGAATGTTACTTCTTTATCACTTAAAACTTCTATTTCAAAACCAAAATGCTCAAATTTATCTTTATTATCTCTTAATAATTGAGCCTCTGTTGGCGAAACTTCAATTACATCCGACAAAAATAATATTTGAGATGCAACTTCATTTTGAGATTTTAATTTTTCATAAATATAGCGTTCTTCAGCAATGTGTTGGTCAACAATTTCAAGCCCTTCGTCCTTCTCAATCAATATATAAGTTTTTTTATACTGACCAATAATCCTGTCTGTTTCCGGTTCTTCTTTATCAATTGTTGTATCAATAAATTTATTTTGCTGAATTACAGGTTGATGATAATTTTGAGTCGGTTTTGAAGGAATTTCTCTTACAGGTTTTAAGAAAGTTTCCTGAATAGGCTTTGTTGGTTTCAAATCGCTTACATAAATATCCTCTAATACTTCTTGAGATTTATTTTCGGACGGTTTAAATTCAACAACGCTAATCGTTTCTGTTATTGGTCTTTCTGTATAATTCGATAATGCCATATCAATACCGGCATAGATAAAACTAAAAACTTGATTAGTATTCTTATAGCGAACTTCTTTTTTTGTCGGGTGAACATTCACATCAACATCTGTTGGCGGTAGTTCTAAATTTAAAACAACAAAAGGATATTTTCCTTTTGCAATAAGATTTTTATAAGCTGTATCTATTGCTTTTTGAAAAATAGGACATTTAACAGTTCTTGAATTTATATAAATATTATATTTTTTACTTGAACGTGTATAATCAGGAGTTGAAACATATCCTGAGATTTTTAGCCCTGATAATTCATCTGTTTTTAAAACTTCTTTTAAATGGCTTGCAGTATCTTTTGTATAAACTTCCTTGATCGTATTTAATAAATTACCTAAACCATTTGTTTTTAATACAATTTTTTCGTTATTTTTTAATTCAAACGCAATATTTGAATTAATTAAAGCAAGAGATTGAATTAACTCCTGAATGTATGAAAATTCTGTTTTTGAGTTTCTTAAAAATTTCAAACGAGCGGGTATATTATAAAACAGGTCTTGGACATTCATAATCGTACCAACAGCACAGCCTATTTGAGTTTTATTAACCTCTGAATTTGCACATTCAACCTTAAAACCATAGTCGTAATCTTTAGTTCTTGTTGTACAGGTTACTTTTGCAATTGATATAATACTTGAAAGAGCTTCACCTCTAAAACCAAGTGTTTCAATGGCATATAAATCGTCAGTTGTTTTAATTTTACTTGTTGCATGTTTTGAGAATGCAAGCATAATATCGTCAGGATGTATACCAGAACCGTTATCGGCTACACGGATATTACGACATTCGTTACTTATTTCAATACTGATTTTTGTAGAGCCTGCATCAATAGCATTTTCTACAAGTTCTTTAACAACAGATACCGGTCTTTCTATAACTTCACCTGCTGCAATTTGATTTATTAAATTTTTTGATAGTTGTTCTATTCTTGCCATAACTGAATTTTAACTCAAAATTAAAACAAAATAAAGTAAATTTATCCTCTGTTTTATGTAGAAAAATTTTTCAATATCCTCTTTTTATTTGATGAAGTAGCAGAAAAAATTTTATATTATTAAGACACAAAGAGGGACAGAGGATAGTAAGATTAATGGCTAATACAAAGTTAAAAGAAGCACAAGGACGTGCTAATTTAAATGTCGTTACAACAAACCCGATTAAAACGACTGCTTATAATGATATTAATTTAAAAGAATGGAAAAATTATCCCGAAGTTAAAACAGACACTTTCTGGCAATTTCCTACCCGTTTAAGAACAGGTGGACATTCTAACGAATATCATGGAAATTACATTCCTCAAATAGCACAACAACTCCTACAACGTTATACAAAAAAAGGTGATGTAGTTTTAGATTTATTCTTTGGTTCGGGCACAACAGGCATTGAAGCCTTAAACGAAAACCGTCGTTGTATTGGTGTTGAACTTAAACAAGAATTAGTAGATTCTGTAAGTCAAAAATTTTCACAAAAAGAGTTGGTTACAGATATGAATCTTATCTGCGGTGATTCTGCAAGTGATGAGATTGTCGATAAAATCCAAGCAAGATTAGAGGTTATGGGCGAAGAAAAAGCACAACTTCTAATCCTGCACCCACCCTATGATGACATAATTAAATTTTCAGATAAAAAAGAAGATTTATCTAATTGTTCATCAACAGAAGAGTTTTATGATTTGTTTGAAAAAGTTGCCGAAAATGGTTATAAATTACTTGAAAAAGGCAGATTTGCGGCATTAATTATTGGCGACAGCTATAAAAATTCAGAAGTTCAACCTTTAGGCTTTGAATGTATGGATAGGATGAAAAATCTTGGTTTTAAATTAAAATCAATTATTGTAAAAGACATTCAAGGTAACGAAAGAGCAAAAGGTAAAACTGCAAATTTATGGAGATATAGAGCCTTAGCAGGCGGATTTTCAATCTTCCAACACGAATATATCTTCATATTCCAAAAAGTTTAAAAATCATTTCACACACAAATTTATTTCATTTACCCTAAACCCACCCCACATTTCACACACAAATAAAGTGCGGAGATTATATAATCTCCGCACTTTGTTTATATCTTGTTTTAAGCATGTGCTCCGTAATAAATTCCTGTAAAGAATGCTATTATCAGCATACCAACAATTATGCAATAATATGCAAAAAAGTTCATTGAAAATTTTGCTACAAATTTCAAGAAATATTTAATACAAAAATATCCGACAAAGGCAGATGTAATTGTTCCTAATATTATACCAAGCCAGTTATAACTTGCAAATTCTGACGGATTTATTTCCAATATAGGGTAAAATATTGAAGCACCAATAATAATTGGAACTATTAACAAAAATGAAAATCTTGTACTTTTTACTCTATTCATACCCAAAAATAAACCTGCGGCTATTGTCCAACCAGAACGTGATAAGCCCGGAAATCCAGCCAAACCTTGTGCTATACCAATTAAAATGGCTTTTTTAAAATCTAAATTTTTTGTGTGTTCTGGCATGTGTTTAGATTTAAATTCACTAAAGAATAATACAAAACCTGTCAAAATCAATAACACCGCCACAATTATAGGACTTACAAGCAAACTTTCGGAAATATCATTAAGCGGATATGCAATTGCAATAGTAAATATAGTACCAACAAGAATATATACTCCCATCATTGCATCATCATCCGAAAAATCTCTTTTATAAAGTGCTTTAAAAAAAGAATTCGTAATATTCCATAGTTCTTTTCTAAAATAAACCATTACGGCAATTAAAGTACCAACGTGAAGCATGATACTAAGGAATATATGTTGACTTGTTTTAACATCAATAGGTGAACCTGTTAAAATAGCATATATATTTGAAGTAAAAACAAGGTGTGCCGAACTTGAAATAGGCAAAAATTCACTTATACCCTGTATAATTCCTAATATTATTGCTTCTATTGTACTCATTTTTATTTATCCTCATAGTATGTTGCACAAGATTCTTTTGTTTCCCAAACAGAAACTTTGTACAACTCAACATATTTTTCTTTCATTTTGTAATATATATAATTTGCAATAAATTCACTGCTTGGACTTTCATCTTTAAAATCAAGTAATTCATTCAAATCTTTGTGGTCTAATTCAGAAAGAACCAAACGTAAATCTCTTTTTAAGGCCTTAAAATCAACTAAAATATTACTTTGGTCCAAAATATCACCTTTTACGGTAACTTCTACCGTCCAATTATGACCGTGTTGTTGCTCACATTTACCGCCTTCATACTCCAATAAATGATGTGCTGCTGAAAATTCTACTTGTGCACTTACTTCGTACATTTTAAACTCCTATTATTTTCCCTCTGATACTGTATATTCTTTTTTTATCCCTTGAGCTTCCAGAACAAAATCTGTAAGTTCTCTTACTGCTCCTTTGCCGCCGTCTTTTGTTGAAATAAAATTACAAATACTTTTTACTTCATCGACAGCATCATTTGGACAGCATTTTAAACCAACTTTCTCTAAAATGCAAATATCCGGTAAATCATCACCCATATAAGATACTTGTTCGTAAGTTAAATTATATTTTTTCATAATTTCTTCCAATGCAGGAAGTTTATATTTTTGTCCTTGATATAATTCTGTTATATGTAAATTTTCTGCTCTATGTCTTACCGTTCCGTTATTTCTTGCAGTAATTATTGCAGTAATAAAACCTGCATTTTGTACTCTTACAAGACCATGCCCGTCTTTTACATTAAAAGACTTATATTCAACACCGTTTTCATCATAAGTAACTTCGCCTGTTGTCATAACACCGTCAACATCAAATGCAAGTAATTTTATTTTTGAAGCCTTTTCTTTTATAACGTCATTCATTATACCACTCCTGCTTTTAATAAATCATGAATATGCACAACACCAACAGGTTCACCGACTTCGTTGACAATAGGTAACGCAGTTATCGAATATTTTTCCATTAAATGCAAAGCACTTGCCGCATAAGAATCTGCCTTAACGGTTTTTGGTGATTTTGTCATTGCATCAACAACTTTTAAATTGCTTACATCTTTGTATTTTATTAAATTACGCCTAATATCACCATCAGTAAGTATACCTGTTAATAATCCTTTCGCATCAACAATAAGTGCCAAACCTAATTTATGTTCAGAAATTGTTTCTATAACATCCGTAAATAATTTATCTTCATCCTCAACAGGCAAATCTTTTGTTCGCATAAGATCTGAAACCTTATATGTAAAACCTTTACCCAATGCACCTGACGGATGAAAAATTAAAAAGTCTTCTTCCGTAAACCCTCTTTTTTCAAGTAAACACATTGCCAATGCATCTCCAACTGCAAGAGTAACGGTTGTTGAAGCGGTTGGTGCTTTACCCAATGGACAAGCTTCTTGTTCTACCGAAATGTCAATAAAAATATCACTTGCTTTTCCTAATGTTGAATTTTGATTTCCGGTCATGGCAATAATCGTTACACCAAAACGTTTTAAAAGCGGTAATAAATTTAATAACTCTTGTGATTCGCCACTGTTTGAAATTGCGATAATTACATCTTCTCTTGTTATTATACCTGAATCACCATGAGTACTTTCAGCGGGATGCAGAAAATACGATGGAGTTCCTGTTGAAGAAAATGTTGCGGCAATTTTTTTGCCTATATGACCTGATTTGCCCATGCCTGTAACAATAACTCTGCCTTTACAGTTGTATATAGCATCTATTGCCTTATTAAATTCAATTTCGTCTAAGTTATTTTTTATTTTTAATATTGAATTTGCTTCAATATCCAAAACATTTTTTGCCGTATCAATTAAATTTAGAGTTTTCATTAAAACAATCTCCGTTTTCTATATTATACAATAATCTCATACAAAAGTTGTAAATTAATACAAAACTTCAAATTTTTGTAATGTTTTGAACGATAAAACAAATATAAGAGAGATAAATATGTTACAAGCAAAAGTTCAAAGTATTCCTACGGAAAAAAATCCAAGCAAAATTTTAGAAAATATTAAATCAACTATTAGAAAAAGCAAATCTTCAAACATGACAATTGATATTTCTATGTTAAATATACTTGATGCGTCAAAAGTTGCAACAATGGCTTCAACATATCATTTTTTAAAGTTTGCACAAGGCAGCATTAACTGGATTGTAGGTTCTAAAGAAATTGAAAAAATTTTAAAACCACTAAATTTAGGCAACAGTAAATTTATTCCGGTATAAGATAAACTATCCTTATTTTTAGTCAACTGTCTAATTTTAATCACTTCTTTAAATTTTAAAATAAATTTAAAAAGAAGGTGATATTATGAATTTAGAAAAATTATATCAAGTTCCAAAAAGCGAACTTTCAAATCTAAACAATTTATTTATTGAATTAACGGCTAAAAATTGTAATCAACATTGTAAACATTGCTACATTGATTTTCCAACATCAAGAACTGTTAAAGATTTTATTAACATTGATAAAATTAAACAAGCACTGCAAGACACAATAAATGAAAATATTTATTGTATCTACCTTACAGGTGCAGAACCTATGCTGCATCCCGACTTTAATGCCATTTTAAGACTTTGTTTAACAGTTACAAATGTTTGTATTTGCACAAACGGTTCTTTTTTAAACGAGAAAAAAATAAGATTTTTAAAAAAAGTTGAAGATGAATCAGAAAATGAAATTATATTTATGCTGCCAATTAATCATTATAACGAAATAAAAAATGATGAAGTAAGAAGCAGAGGCTCATACAGACAAATATTACATGCATCAAAAATATTATCAAAATATAATTTTAATCCGATTTTTAATATAACAAACTTTTATAAAGAAAGTAAAAAAACTTTATTAACTAACTTTAAAACAATATTTGATAACATTGATGTACACGTAGAAGACTGCAACTTCTTAATAAACGAATACTATGATAAATACAGTAAAGAAGACTCTGTTGTAGAAAATTTTGAAAAACTGGACTGCCAAACAGGAAGAATTTTAACAGAAAAAGGCATTTATGTTTGTCCATTTCTTGCAAATGACCACAGAGGCAGAATGGGAGCAGATTTCAAAGATTACAGCAAAAAAATGTGTCTGGAAACACCATATTGCTCAACCTGTGCAAAAAATAAAGAAAACATGTTTTCTATAAATTACAAATATTTTCAAAACTAAAAGACATCCCAATAGGTTAGAATAAATTTAATTACTCTATACTAAAATATTATTCGCCTTCCGGTCTTTCTTCTTTATTTTCTTTGTTTTCTTTATTTTCTCCGTTTTCAGCTTCGGCTGTTTCTTCAGCAGATTTATTAGCATACAGAGTAATAGTTAAATTAATAAGCAAAATTCTTTTATTTTTTGAATATGGGAAAACTTCTATACTATTTACATTTAACAAATACGGATATTTATATAAATCTTCAAGAAATCCTTTGAAATCAGTATAGTCTGAAATCATCTTCATATCTAACTTGTTAGCTGAAAAATGTGCTTTATCGCCTTTTATAAAAGGATCATCCTCAGGATCAAGAGTAGACTGTATAGAGTGAGTTTTTATGTGATTTTTTCTTGTTATTTCAATAACATCATCTAATAATAAAGCAAAGGTTGATTCCGAATCTGTTGCTGCACCATTTGGCTGATAAATCTTTTTAGTCATATCATCAAGCATTCTCAATTTCTTTTTTCTTTCTGCCTTTTGTTTTGCAATAGATAATTGTTGTGAAATTTGCTCAGCAGCATTTGTCTGCTCTTTAACTTGACCAAAAATTGAAATTGTAGCCATTACCTTTGGCTGAATTTGTTTAAAACAAAATACAGCAATGATAATAATCAGTACCAAATACATTAATGCTTCTTTATATTTTTCTAATTCTTTCATTAATCATACCTTTTTAGAATTTATCAATTGATTCAAGGTTAGCCGGTAATTTTTTCGGTGGCTTATCTTGATGTTGCTGTTCCGGATTATTGCCGTTTTCTTGTGGTGCTGTTTTATCTTCCATATTTGGAAGTTGTAAAAAGTCGTTAAACAAGAAACCACGACGTTTTTTAGGCATTTTTTCCGCATCATTTATCGGATTACCTTCCTCATCACGAGGCACAGCATTTAATTCTTCATCCAACTTGTGCAAATCATCTTCATTCAAGTTTGTAATTTCAAACTCATAGAATTTAGGGTTTATACTGTTTAAATCTTCTATAACCAAATTTCCAACAGAATCTGCTGACATTTCCAGTCTGTTTAATCTCAAATCTGAGTTAATAACAGACATTTTCATACCCTTATAAAAAGAATAAACCGCATCTGCTGTTTGTGATCTGCCTATAATATCAATTTTACCGTTTGCTAATATTTTCAAATATATTAACCACGTATTTGGAGGTATATTTGCACCTATTGCGGAATAATATATCATTTTTACACGGTTGTATGCTTGGATAGTATTAGTTTCAAGCTTTATGTCAAATTCATCTTTTCTATCAACATCTGCAAAACCTTCTAACTCAGCTTTATTGGCTTCCATTTGACTGTTTATTTCATTTAATTTTGCTTGTTGACCGCCCATTAAATAGTTTAAAAGTAAAATTATTAAAACTGTCGGAATTATAATTATTGCTGCAAAAATGCCTAATGCTTTTTTCAAAACAGATGAAGACAATTCAAATTCCACATCACCAATCATAATCTTTGGTGCGGAATCAACTACAAGAGCATTTGCATCTATGCCTTGCCCTAATAAATTAAATTTAAACGGAAAATCCGAAGATTGATATATTCCTGCACCGATTACCTCAGGTGTTATTTTAATTGCCTGATTAGGAAGAACATTATACGATGCCTGCATTATAACGTTTTGAACATATTTGTTACTTTCTAAAAATTTAACATTGCCCTCAAACGGTATTTTCATTGACAAAACTTCTGCTGAAACAACATCGGTTTCTGATACAATATATAGATAATTTGACATAACAGTTTGCAATGTCAATTGTGCAGATGAAATAATTGCTTCATAAATTTCATCACCAACAAAAGAACGTAACGCAAGAGGTTCTTCTCGATATTCCATGATACTTCTGCCGTTCATGGTAATCATTGAATAACTGTTTTGGTTAATAACCATCAAAATCCAAGTTGTATTTGGAGCCATTTGTTCTTCTGCAAGTTGGTTAAAACTTAAAGTTTTTAACAAACAGTTTGGAGCAGTTTCAATTGCAATTAAATTACAACCGACTTCAACACATGCAGCATTAATTTCATCTAACGCAGACTGTTGAATTGCACCATACACAACTTCACGATTTTCTTTATTTTCGTTATTATAAGCATCTGTCCAACTAATAACAGGGTCTTGACGCTTAAAAATATATGAAGACTGTTCAACTTCTGAAATAATAGCACTCGTAACACCTTCATCACTTAAATTTATTGGAAGTGAAATCAAACCGTAATGAACTGAAGGTAAAGACAAAACAATGGAACTTTTTGGACTTATTTTAAGTTCTTCAAAAAGTTCTTTTAATACGTCTATAAATCTGTTATAGTCTGCAATTTCACGTTTTGAATAATCATAATCCAGTGGTTTGCACGCATATTTTTCAACTGTTTTTGTCTTTGGATTGATTTCAATCATTTCCAAGCCAACAGAAGGTGAAACTGATACACCGACAGTCCCCTTTGTATTTGAGCCACCCAATTGTGATAGTAATTGATTTAACATATATTCTGATTTGTTGTTTTTATTATATAATAACTTAGGTACATTATAATTTAAACATGTATTTACGTCAAATAAATATAACGCAAGGCATTTAAAATGTTAAAAGACAAGATTTTAAAATTGAAAAGGGACAAAAATGCAGTAATATTAGGTCACTGCTATCAAAATATTGAGATTGATGAAGTTGCTGATTATGTAGGTGATTCTTTATATCTTAGCCAAATGGCAGCAAAAACAAACGCTGATATTATTATTTTTGCGGGAGTTTATTTTATGGCTCAAACTGCAAAAATAATTTCACCGAATAAAAGAGTATTCTTGCCAAACATGCAATCAGGTTGCTTAATGGCTGACATGATAAATTTAGAGCAATTAAGAGATTTTAAATCGCAAAATAAAAACGTACCCGTTGTTTGTTATATAAATTCTACGGCAGAAGTAAAATCAGAATGCGATATTTGTTGTACCAGTTCTAACGCTTTAAAAATAGTTAAAAGTTTAAATGTACCTGAAGTTTTATTTTGCCCTGACACGTATCTTGGGAAATGGGTTGAAGCACAAATGGAAAATGTCAAAGTAACAACATATCCGGGTTTTTGTCCTACACACATGAGAATTAAACCTGAAGATATAATATCGTCAAGAGAAAAATATCCTAATGCAAAAGTTCTTACACATCCTGAATGTCACAAAGAAGTATGCAAAATATCTGATTTTGTTGGAAGCACTTCTCAAATAATGGATTACGCAAAAAAAAGTAATGAAAAAACATTCATTATTGCAACAGAAAAAGGTGTTGTTGACAGATTAAAAAGAGATTGTCCGGATAAAGAATTTATCTTAATAAAAGAAAATATTGTATGTCCAAACATGAAACACAATACCCTTGAAGATATATACAATGTCTTGGAAAACGAAACAAATGAAATTTTTGTAGATGAAGCAATATCAAAAAAAGCACTTGGCTGTATTAATAAAATGCTTGAGGTTTGTAAATAATGGATGATATAATTTTCGGTAAAAATTCCGTTCTTGAAGCATTAGAAAACCAAGAACGTGAAATAAACAAAATTTTAATATCTAACAGCGTACATACAGACGGTAAAATTGCACGAATAAAAGAACTTTGTAAAAATCAAGGTGTAATATTTCAGTTTGTAGCAAAAGAAAAATTTACTCAATATAACGAATACAATCATCAAGGAGTTATTGCACAAGTTTCGCCAATAAAATATACCGAATTAGAAGATTTTTTATCAAAAGAACATCACAATTCTTCTGTTGTAATGCTTGACGGAGTAGAAGATGCTCACAATCTCGGTGCAATTATAAGAACCTGTGTTTGTGCAGGAGTAGAAGCTGTTATAATACCTGCAAGACGAAGCGTGCAAGTTAATTCGGTTGTAGAAAAAACTTCGGCAGGTGCGATAAACCATATACAAATAATAAAAGTCAATAGCCCTGTCAGTGCATTACAACAAATGCAAGAACACAACTGGTGGGTAATTGCAGCAGAAGCAAATGCAAAAGATAATTATTACGATGTGAATTATATAGACATGAATTTTGTACTGGTAATGGGTGCAGAGCATGCAGGTGTTTCTAAATCTATAATAAAATTATCTGATTTTCAGATTAAAATACCCATGCTTAGAGATTTTAATTCACTAAATGTTTCAAATGCATTAAGTGCCATTATATTTGAAACAGTGCGACAAAAATGTATTAAAAAGGATAAATAATGAGTGATAAAGAACCGGAAAAATTAAATTTACTTGAAGAAGAAATATCAGACGAAGGTGTTGATTTTAACAGTTTACAAGAACCGGAAGATGACGAAGATGATATACTGAATAATGTCGAAGATCCAAAAGTTCAAGAAAGTATCAGCTCTGTTAATACTGATGATTCTGTAAAAATATATCTCCAACAGATAGGGAAAATACCTCTTTTGTCTTCTGCTGAAGAACTTGATGTTGCAAAAAAAATAAAAGAAGAACAAAGTGAATTTGCAAAAAACATTTTAGTAAATGCTAATTTAAGACTTGTTGTAAGCATTGCAAAAAAATATATAGGCAGAGGCTTGTCATTTCTTGATTTAATTCAAGAAGGAAACATTGGCTTAATGAAAGCCGCAGAAAGATTTGATTACGAAAAAGGATATAAATTTTCAACTTATGCAACATGGTGGATACAACAATCAATAACACGAGCAATTGCCGATAAAGCAAGAGCAATAAGATTACCTATTCATATGATAGAATCTTTAAATAAAATCAAAAAAACAACGATAGATTTGACAACAGAACTTGGAAGAACACCAACAAAAGATGAAATAGCATATCGTTTAGGTATACCTGTTTCTAAACTTACTCAAATTGTAAAATCAGCACAATCAACAATAAGTATTGAAACACCTGCAAATAATAAAAAGGAAGATTCAACAAAAATTGCGGATTATATTGTTGATGAAACAGCAGACACTCCTGATTCGAGAGTTTCACAAGAAAGCATGCTTGAGGATATACAAAAAATGCTTAGTCAATTAATGGACAAGGAACGTGATGTTTTGATTATGCGTTACGGATTAAATAATAACGGCGAAAAGAAAACACTTGATGAAATAGGCTCAATGTATGGGGTTTCCAGAGAACGTATAAGACAAATTGAAAACAGAGCCATATCAAAATTAAAAAAATTATGCCGTAATGAAAAACTTACAATAAACCTTAAAAACTACTTTGGAAACTAAAATAAGGGTTGAAACAATTTAAAATTTCGTGTAAAATTACTTTTAAGAAGGAAATTAAGAATGAGTGGAAGACAAACAGAATATCAAAATCTTAAAAGATATAAAAAACAAAAAGATGTTACGGCTCAAAATATTTTAACGGTATTTATTACAACATTTTTAATTATGTTGGTATTTTTTATCGGTGCTGCAAAACATATTACTCCAAGTGTTGATGTTGCAATAGGTGAAGATAGTTCAACTGATGCAAAAGAATCAGGACTTGGTGTTAAAGGTTTTATTGATAACAGGTTAAAAGCTATTCAATCTGAAGATACTTCAGATATTGCAAAAAAAGTTGAAGAAAAAATGAATTCAACTTTTGAAGAAATAGACGAAGATAATTATTTTTCAAAAGAATTGGAAGAAAAAGTTAAAATTCCCGTAAAAAAGGTTAAACAGGAAATTACGCAATTAAAAGACATTGATGAAGAAAAAACTGCAACAAAACCTTCGTCAGTACCAATGCTAAAACCGACAGTAAAAATTACCAAAGTTTCGGATGAAACTTCGGCTCCAACTGTTGTTAAAGTTGTTGTTGGCAGTTATTCAACAATTGATCAAGCAAAAGTCGCTCAAACGGCATTACAAGATTCAGCTTTGGGTGTAAGTCCGTTCATCAAAAATATCAATGGAACTTATACTTTGCAAGTCGGTTCTTTTTCATCTGAAGATAAGGCTCAATCTCTTGCCAATGAGCTTTTGAAAAATAACTTTCCAGCCAGAATTATTAAAAATTAAAATTATATAAGGAGATTTTTATGTCAGATATAGTAACAATCGGTAGTGCAACCATTGATGTTTTTGTAAGATGTGATGATGCAAACATTGTTTCTGTGCAATCAACCGACAGAAAATCAGAATTTATGAGTTATAAATATGGCTCAAAATTGGAAATTACTGATTTTGATACTAATGTTGGCGGTGGAGGTGTTAATACTGCTGTAAATTTTGCAAATTTAGGTTTTAATACTTCCGTAATTTTTAAGTTGGGAGAAGATATTTACTCAAAGGGTGTTCTAAAATATTTTGAAAATAAAAGAGTAAATCTTTCTCATATAATTCAAACATCAAAAACAACAACCGGTTTTTCTATTATATTAGTTAGTTTTGAAGGTGACAGAACCGTTCTTGCTCACAGAGGCGGAAATGGAGAAATTAAGAAAGACGACATTGATTTTGATGCAATAAAAAATGCTAAATTATTATATTTAGCACCATTAAACGGTAAATCAACAAAAATACTGGAACCGTTGGTAGATTTTGCACATAATAACGGAGTTAAAGTTTGTGTTAATGCAGGTACTTCAAGTATTAAAAAAGGTTTTGAATATATGAAAAAAATTCTTGAAGATGCTGAAGTTGTTGTTATGAATAAAGAAGAAGCACAAATGTGTACGAAAATTCAAATTAGACCTGATACGGCAGAAAATAAATTTTCTAAAGAAAAAATTCATCCTGACTTAGTAGAAATTTTAAAAAAATTAAAAGTAAAAGATTATCAGGTTGTTGTTGTAACTGATGGCGGAAACGGTGCGTATGCTTATAACGGTAAAAATATATTCTATTGTCCCGTATATCCTGGTAAAGTAGTTTCAACACTCGGTGCAGGTGATGCGTTTGCATCAACCTTCTGTGCAAGTATGAACAGAACTAAAATGGATATTGGTAAATCTCTTGTGTACGGTTCTATAAATTCAGGTTCTGTGGTTTCAAAATTTAGTGCAACAGAAGGTCTTTTAACTTTTGAACAAATTGAAGAACGTATGAGGGAATTACCTGATTATAATTATGAAATAATTGATTAAATATTAAATATTATATAACTAACAAAAAGTCTTGGTTTTAAAACCAAGACTTTTTTATTATCTATCATATAATTAGAATTCTAAATTTATTTGAGAGAATTGAACAATTTTATTTTTACCACGTTTTTTAGCGTTGTATAAAGCATGTTCTGCATATCTTATAATTGTATTGGCATCTTCGTCCACATTCTTTAAGCAAGGGTAAGTAGAAATACCGCCTGATACTGTAATTGGGTGTTTTTCTTCTTCACCTGCCGGTATAAATTCCATTTTTTCGATATCACGTCTGAAACGTTCACCAAACAAGAATGCATTATCTTCTGATGTGTTTGGAAGAATTACGATAAATTCTTCGTCACCATAACGGGTTAAAACATCTTCTTTTCTTATCATTTGTTTTAATTTATCTGACAAGTTTCTTAAAAGAACGTCACCCCATTCATAACCGTACATATCATTAACAACCTTAAAGAAGTCAATGTCAAATAATAAGCAAGATAGTGGAGTTTTGTAACGTCTTGCACGTGAAATTTCTGCATCTAAACGTTCTTGTAAGTATTTTCTGTTATGTAAACCTGTTAATTCGTCTGTTGTAGAAACTTCTTCTATTTTATCATATAATTCTTTAACTTTTAATAAAGCGTTAATTCTTACGATTAATAAATCTTTGTTTATTGGTGTTGTAATGTAATCATAAGTCAATGCTCTGATTGTAACATCGTTGATTGGGTCACCTACAAATAATACAGGAACCTTAAATTTTGTTGTCATTAAAATATCTGTTAAATTTGGAACATCCTCAATAATTAGCATTGCAGGATTTAATAACAAATAATCTTTTACATTGTCTGATAATTCAACACGTATGTTTAAATCTTCGATATTATCTAAATGTTCGATAGTATCTTTAATTTCAGATGTCTTTTTTGTAGTAAAAATAACTATATTTCTCATGATTTCTCCTAATATTTGAGATAATTATAACAAAATAAATTTTTAAAAGCAATAGTGCTTAACAAAATTAAAATTACTTGCAATTTGTCGATATTTCAAGCCTGTTATATACTTGAGAATTTATTTCTGCACCAACAAGAATAAGTATTGAAGTGTAATAAAGCCAAACCATTAAAACCGCAAAAGCACCAATTGTTCCGTACACAAAATTGTAGGTATGTAAATTATCTATGTATATAGAAAAACCCCAAGAGCCTAACAACCAGCTTGTACAAAAGAAAAATGTACCGGGAACAGTACTTTTAAGTTTCAATCTTATAGAACCTTTTAGGTCAGGTAAAGCATAATATTGCAAAAATGCGAGTATATATAACGCAACAAAGGCAATAGGCCAGCGTAAGAACATCCACATTGAAGCAACATCTTCGCCTAAATTTAAATATGTTACACAAAAGTTTAAAAGAACTTTACCAAATACAATTAAGTTTATAGTCAAAAATAAAACAGTAGTGTTCACGCAAAGCATGACAAATGCAATGGCTCTTGTGTATATAAATGAACGAGTTTCATCGATTTTATATGCACGGTTAAGTCCTTTTGAAATTATTGCAATCATGTTTGTAGTTAAGAAAAGTGTAATAACAAAACCTAATATAGCCCAAAATCCACCCTTAGAGTAAAACATAACTTCTTTCATAACGGTATTTATTAAGCCCATAGTATCAATCGGCAAGATAGAAGACATAAAAGCAAAAACAGGACGCATAAATTCGTGTTTACCTGCCCAACCAAAAACGCCTGTTAAAAAAAGCATTAACGGGAAAATACCAAGACAACACATATAACTCATTTCTGACGCCATGCCAAAAAAGTCATTATCTACGATTGATTTTATAAGTCTTTTCAGATAAATTATTGCTTTTTTCATTATAAACCTTGTTTTTTAATTTCTGCCAAAAGTCTTTTTACACAGTCTTCTGCTGTACCCTTGACAACACAACCGGCAGCAAATTTATGTCCGCCACCGTTAAATACAGATGTAACTTCTGCAACATCAATATTTTTACTTCTCATTGAAACTTTGAACATTTTATTATCAATTTCTTTCAATAAAAATGCGACTTCGGTAGAATCTATTGAACGTATCTTTTCTACAAGTCCTTCTGTTAAATCGTCTTCATTGGAGTATTTTTCCAAATCTTTTTTGTAAACCGTAAGATATGCAATTTTATCATTTTCTGCAAACTCGGTTTTACTTAGACAATATGCTTGAAACATAACGAAATTTTTGGATTTAAGTTCATAACAATTTTTATAAATCCATTGAGGTTTTGCACCTGCGGATACAAGCTTTGAAGCAAATTTTAACGCCAAAGCACTTGTATTATCATGTCTAAAGCCTCCTGTGTCAGTAAGTATCGCTGTATATAATGCTTCTGCAATTTTTTCATTAATTTTCCAGCCGTGATTTTCTGCCAATTTAAACAGAACTTCCCCCGTTGAACTTGCTTCACTATCAACAAATCTTATATGTGCGTTATAATTATTAGTCTTGTGGTGATCTATTGTTACTTTTATTTTTGCTTTTTCATAAAAAATTTGAGCATCAAAAATTCTGTCTAGTGCGGCTACATCTGTTAATACGACCATATCATATACCATTGATTTGTCATATTGAGAGAAATGTTTTGCATCTTTCAAACCTTCCATAAAATTATACATTTGTGGAATTTTTGAAATTATCATCATATCGGGTTTCTTTTTGTAATTTAAACTTATAATATCTCTCAATGCAAGCATTGAACCTAATGTATCACCATCGGGATTTACGTGTGATATGATTAATATATTTTTTGATTGTTTTATGCTATCATCTAAGTTCAAGTATTCCATTTCTTGATTATAACACGAAAATACAAAAACAGGCATTTTATGGCAAAAAAGGTATTATACACGAATTTTGAAGGTATTGATGAAATTGTTTTGCAATTGCTGGAGGATAATAATGTATTAAAAAAGGCTATTACAAGAAATAATCTTTTTAAATTTTGGAAAAATGTCGTTGGCGAAAAATTCCAAAATAATTCAAGACCATATTCAATGACAAGCGGATTCGTTATGATTATTGCCTGCAAAAATTCTACTGTTGCACAGGAATTAATGCTCAGAAAGACAAAAATATTAAAAGATTTTGAACCATATTTGAAGTCGCTAAAAATTAAAGTGAAAGACTTGCGTTTTGATGTTAAGCGTTGGGTTGAAGAAACTGAGGAATAAAATGAAAAAATATATTATTTTAATTGTTTTAATATTGTTTTCATTACCTGTATTTGCAGAAAATTTTTTTAATGAAAATGCTGTAAACGCAAGTATATATCATTTAAAAAAACTTATCAGACAAAATCATTTAAAAGAACAATTACGTTTTTTGGAATTTGATAATGATAAAATTAGTGAAATATTATTAATGAAAAATAATAGTAGTGATAGCGTAAAAAATGAAGAAATACGTAATTTTGGAGCAAGCTGCAAAAACCGAAGCAAGATTATGCTTAATAATTTTAGACATAGATATTTTTTACCTTCATATAACGTTTATAGGTCAATAGATAAAGAAAATGAAGTTACGTTTAATGACTGGATAGAAAATGTTGGTATGGCAAAAGAATCACCGCTTTATAAATATTATGTAAATTTAAGTGAAAATTACAAAGACTGCGATAATTTATTAAAATTTGCAAAATAAATTGGGTAAACTTGAAATCTATGCTCATTTCATTTCGTAGATTTTGTATTTTGCGGTATGACAAGCGTCTTTGTGCTTTTGTCATTGCGAGAAAGAATAGTGAATAGTAAATTACCGCAATTGTTTATTTACACGTGCCAAATGTGATTTAATTTCTTCATTTTCTGCTTTTATTTGTTGAGCTTGTTTTTCAAGATTTACAATTCTTGTTTTTAAGTCTGAAAAATCGTTTATATAAACCTTCATTGAATTTTGAAGATATTTTAGTTCATTATCAACATCTTTTACTGCATTAACCATAGTGTAAATCATCCAGTCAACAGACAATGCAAGTTTTTTTGTTGCGGAATCTCTTACAACATCGTTTGGAAAAACTTTTTTATATTCTTGTGCGATTACACCTATTTTTGGAGATTTATTTTTATCAGCCTTAAAGTTATATTCATATATATTAATTTTTCTTATGTCTTTTATCGAATGTTTTGAAGGAACTATGTTTGTTTTAAATCTCCTGTCTGAAACTTTATCCATAGTTGTTGCATTCCATCTGTATACTTTATTTGCATAAAGTACAACATTTTGACTGCCAACTGCCACATCAGTAAATCCAATTACCATCTGAGCATTACCGTTAGACTTAGACCAAATATTTGTACTTGTACCGTCTTTTGATAAATCAGAAGAAATCGTACCGTAGCCAAGACACCATTTTTTAGAAGCAGAACTGCTTAAATTACTGCATGCCTTAACACCAATACCAACATTATAATTGCCTTTTGCACTGTAACCTGCATAACTGCCTATATAAATATTGTAAAAGCCATCACTTGCATAACCTGCATAATATCCAATCGCAATATTACTGTAATTACTGTTTGCTGAGGCAGTAGTATTCATACCTGCATAGTTACCTATGTATATAGATTCACCTGATTTTGAATTTTGACCTGCACTTTTACCTATAAATATATTTTTGCCTGTATTGCTACTGCTGTTATATCCTGCATAATTACCTATCATAATTGCTTTAGGTTTGTGAATAGCATCATTTTTTGCAGAATCAAAAGAATACATACCTGCATAGTCGCCTATCAATATAGAATCAAAAAGAGTGCCTACACCACCGCTTAAATTTTTGTATGCACCAGCATAAGAGCCAATAGTTATAGAATTATAAAAATAATCACTTGAAAAATCTGTCAATCTGGAACTTGCATATTTGCCGATAACAACGTTATTCTTGAATGAATTTGAGTTATTTGACGGTCTGTTTAAAGAATAATAACCAATGATAATATTATCGTAATTTTTATAATAATCAGCAGACATGCTATTACCTGCATAACTGCCGATAATAACATTTCTAATAGCATTTGAGTAACTACCTGCATAATTACCCAACATAACATTGTACCTACCCATACCGTAGGCATTTGTCTTTGTTCCGATAATTACATTTTCCATTGATGAGTAAGTGGCATGGCTTGCATATAAATCAGAACCTATATTAACAACATCCTGCTCTTTTAATCTTCTTGATATATTTGCACCGATATTTACGGCATAAGATGCAGAATAAGCACCAACATTATATCCCACCAGCACAGAATTTGCTGTTTTCAACTGTGCTACCGGAACAGAATCTTGAATTCTCGAACCGATATATATACTTCTATAACCTATATCAGTACTTGCTGAACTATTATTTATGCTATCAAAAGAGTTCCCATATACCATTAAGATATTTTCATATTCATCCATACCAATTTTTAAAGCAGTTGCATTATTGGGATTAATACTTGATATAGCATTATTACTTTCAATAACTATTTGCGGACTACGGAAAATATTTGTTGTTGCATAAGAATTAACCAACAAACTCGGATATTGATATGTAGCAGCATAAGCACCGGGTTTAACGTTTATTCCGATAAAAGATGTATTATTTATAGGAACACTATAAATACCACCACCATTATATAAATTAGAAACTTTCCAAGGATTTGCCAAGTAGTCGTTAGTATCTTTACCACCTTTTGCCGCAGAATCAGATACGGCTGATGTTATAATAGGAGTTGTAGCAGCCGCAATCACACTTGTAATCAATAAAACAAGTGTCATTTCCATTAACGTAAAGGCTATGTAGTTTTTAACAGATTTTTTCTTCATAGGCTACTTACGCTCCATCTTACTTAGTATAACATCAATTTCTGCCAATAACTTTTTATTATTTTGATTATTTTTCGATAATCTGTCTAATTTTTTCTCAATTAAACCTAATTTTACAGAAAGATTTTTTATGTAACGAATATTTATATTCAATTCTTTTTGCAAGCCTAAAACAGCATTATCAACATCTTTCAACGCTTGAACCATAGAGAAAAGAATCCAATCGGAATTTACGGACAAATAGCCGTTAGAAGCCTTTGATACAGCCTTAGGATAAATATTTTGCAACTCTTGAGCAATAACACCTATTTTTGTATCTTTTTCACCCTTGAAATTGTATTGATATATATTTACTTGTCTTAACTTGTCAATGCCATATTTTGTTTTTACAATATTTTCTTTTAATGCTTTATCTGAAAATTGTGTCAAAGTTCCGCCATAACTTACAACATTTTTTGCCAAAAGAAATATCTCAGTTTTAGTCCACATTGCTGAAGAATAGTATGGTGTAAGCATGGTAGAAACTGTGTAGCCTGTTTTGGCAAATCCGCCTTTGTCACCGGGATAATTTCCGCCGATACACATTTTCTTTTTACTTGATAAACCTGTTAAACCATAGCAACCAACTATAACCGACTCGCCGGACGATATAGATGAATTATATCCTGCGTATCGCCCAATTAATATTGCACTATCCGTATCAGTCACACCATATCCCGCATAATCACCAATCATAATGGCATATGCGGGTACATGACCATCATTAGCACCTGCACCTGCAAATCTGCCTATTCTTATATTTGGATAAGGTTGACCAATATCATCACTACCTGCATAATATCCAATATTAATATCACCATCACTATCAGAAGCATAACCGGCAAAAGCACCTATATTAATTATATCCTCCAATGCATAATCATTTGGTTTTGCACCTGCATAAGTACCTATATTTATTAGTCTATCACCACTACTAATTCGTCGGTTAGCATAGTTTGCATAATACCCTATATTAATACCATTAGCATACGAACCATAACTTGCAAACGAACCTACATTCACTGCGTTTCCATATAAATGTCCAATACTTGCACCTGATTGGTATCCGATATTTACACCAGGATAGTCGCCACCAGCATAACAGGTCTTTGAGCCTGCATAAGCACCAAGATTAATCGTATTTTTAAAAAATCCGCATGAGGTTTCAGAGCCTGCCATATATCCCACATTTACAACCGAAGTTGAATACGTAGGTTTATACATAGAATATGCACCTATTGCAACAGTATCTATATGTTTGGTAGGACAAGGATTAGATGTACTCGTATCAGAAGTAGCATAAGCACCCAAGATAACATTTCTTTCACCAATTGCGGAACCAAAAATATTTGAACCGATTACCACACTGCTTGAGCCAAGTGTAGAATATGCACCATAATTTGGATCAACAGATGCCGCTCTATATCCTATAACAGTTGTGCCTGAATGGTAATTTTTTAATTTTTTTGCCGCCTCTTGTCCTATGTATATGCTGTTTCCACTTTCGGTTGTTTTAGAATCTTTTAAAACATCTTTACCTATCGTTAAATTGCGAGAAGCATCGTTACCAATGCCACCTTGATAAGCACCATTACTATCAAAAAACGCAATCGAACTACGACCGTAATAAACATTGCTCAATATATAACTTGGTCTAACTAATCTCAATGCGGCATTTTTATTTGCGGTTTGCAATGCTGTTTTTTGAGCAGCTGTTGCGTTTGAGATATCATCATACCCGATAACTACATCCGTTGAACCTGAATTGCTGCCTGTTTGATAAAAATAACCTTTGTTATATCTTTTGTCAAAAGCCCATATTGAAGATGTTTTTCTTGGTTTAACTTCACTTCGTTGCGTTATTGAAGGCAATGTTGCAGCAGAAATTACGCTGAGGATTAATAATACTATCATCATCTCAGACAACGTAAATGCTATGAAATTTTTAGTTAAATTTTTCATGTATTATTGTCTTCTTTCTGCCAATTTTGCTTTTTTATACGCAATACTTACTTCTTTTGTCAACGATTTGTTTTCACGTTCAAGAGTTTTAACCTCCTTCTCAAGTGTTTTAACCCTTGATACAAGAACGATATATTCATTAAAATACTTTGTTAAATCTGATTTCAAAGAAACAAAAGTTTTGTCCAATTCTTTTATTGCGTTCACCATAGGGAAAATCAACCAGTCCGCACTAACCGTATAATATCCGCTCGGCAACTGTTTCACACCCTCAGGTATAACTTCCTTCATTTCTTGAGCAATTACACCAATTTGACGTTTCTTAAGGCTTTCGTCTTTCAGATTATATTCATATATATTAATTTTTTTGATATCATTTAAACCATATTTTGCAGGTTTGATATTTTCTTTCAAACGCTTATCAGAAAAACTTGTAAATGTTGTTGAAGGCCCATACACTGTGTTGGCATAGAATAAAATAGAAGAAGTTGCCAAATCAGAGTTTGTAATAGCAGGAGTAATAAGCATATTACTGTAACTATTGCCCAAAAACTTTTCTTTGTTTGCACTGTCAAGATTTTCTATCATTGTCGGCATACCAATATGAGAAGCATATTCACCTAAAGTCTTTGAATTCACATCATAATACCCGTATGGTGCAATACGAACAACACTTTCACCCAAAGCATATTCTTGACAAGTCATACTACCAATACATACAGAGCGTTTTGCCTTACTTATATGACCAGAAGCATACCCGATAAAAACAGAACCATAATTTAATACAGTAAGACCATGTCCTACCATTCCTGCATAAGTACCAATAGCAACATCTGCAATATAAGGTGTAGGTCCTCCGGCTTCATTTGCACCTGCCCAATAGCCTATTCTAACAGGATAAACACTATTTGCTACGGATAATGGAGATGTATGCATAGTAGTCCCTGCGTAATAACCAATAATTGTAGGTAAAGAATTATTATTATAATATAAATCAAGCCCTGCATAATCACCAATTACAACCGCACCGGATTTTGAAGTATTTGCGGTAGCATAGTTACCAATGACAACCGACTCACTAGATTTAGTTTGTGTACGATTACCTAAAAGCACACTATTATTAGCGTTCGAAGCATAACCAGCATAAGAACCTATTGTTACAGCATTACTTCCTGTTGAATTTGCAGAACCATAGCGGCTTGAATAGTAACCGATAGAAGTTGCATAATCTACAGGTGCCGACTGATGCAAAGCACTTGAACCTATTGCAACAGAATGTTTTGAGTTGTATGCCGCAACTGCAGCATAATTTCCAATTGCAACACTCCAAGGCAATAAATAACTATGACCAATACCAACACTATAATTTGTAGTGGTATTAAAACTATTTTTATAACCTATAGCAACATTATTGTTACCACCATAATATTCGATATTACTGTATCCTATTGCAACACTTGAATTGAATGTTGCACCACTAGGACCATTACGCATAGCATAAGAACCAATAGCAACACTATAAGGTCTGGTATCAAGAGAATAATATTGATCGGGAGGGCCACCGTCATTAATCATAGCATTTGCACCGATAGCAATACTGCCTTCACCGGAATTACCCATCATAATACTTCCGCCCAGGTAGGTATTATTGTTAGAGTTACGTTTCAAAAATACTATGTGCTTACCAAAATGTCTACTGTTTACACCATAATTATCTTTGACAATAAGTTGCGGATATCCGATAGATTTAGCATCCGCACTAACTTGTCCGCCAACCATTACGGCAGAAGTTGCAATTAATGAAGACTGCGAATTGTAATATGATATACCGTTATATGCACTTGAATAAGTCCACGGGTCAAGCGTTGAACCGCCTGTTGCAAGTTCTGAAACATCCAATGCTCTGCGTGCCGTTACAACAGGCAACGTCGCTGCTGCAATTGTACTGAAAAGTGCCAAAATGACCAACATTTCGGCTAATGTGAAGGCTATGAATTTTTCTTGTAAAAATCGGTTCACAATATCTCCAGTTTATATTATCTATTATGCACTATATTCTTATTTTATACAAGTGTTGAAATACTTTTATAAATTTATATTAATAACATTTCTTGCCATATTATTTTGTATTGGTATAATGTAGTTATTAAAAAACACTTTGAGAGGTAAAATAAATGAATAAAAGTCAATCACTCGGTATGTACATAATCTTAGGTATTATGGTGCTGGCATTCGTTTCAATGCTTTTTACAGGCCCTACTACCACAACGGAAGAACTTACATATACAAACTTTTTACAAAAACTTTCCAATGGCGAAATTAAGTCGGTAGAACTCGACAAAACTTTCTTAATAGCAACTCCTGTTAAGCAACCCGAAGTTAAAAAGGAAGACAAAAAAAATCTTCCAATGCTATATGGCATGTCACAAACAACACCGACACTTCAATACAAAGTCCTTACTCCTAATGACGCAGGACTTATGAAAAGACTTGAAGATGCAAATGTAGAAATTTCTGTCAGCAAGCCAAGCGAATCTTCAAAATTGATGAGCACAATAGGCTCTCTGGCTTTGCCTATTTTCTTTATAATTTTCTTAATCTTAATGGCAAAAGGACTATCAGCAGGCGGCTCTCAAGCAATGTCTTTTGGCAAAAGCCGTGCAAAAATGCTTTTAGACAGCAAAGTTAAAGTTATGTTTAAAGACGTTGCAGGCATTGACGAAGAAAAGAAGGAACTTGAAGAAATTGTTGACTTCTTAAAAAATGGCGAAAAATACATAAAATTAGGAGCAAAAATACCTAAAGGCGTTCTTCTTGTAGGCCCTCCCGGAACAGGTAAAACTTTAATGGCTAAAGCTGTTGCAGGCGAAGCAGGTGTTCCGTTCTTCTCTATTTCAGGTTCCGATTTCGTTGAAATGTTTGTTGGTGTAGGTGCAAGCCGTGTTAGAGATTTGTTTGATCAAGCAAAAAAACATCAACCTTGCATTATTTTTATTGATGAAATTGATGCCGTAGGTCGTCAACGTGGGGCAGGTCTTGGCGGTGGTCACGACGAAAGAGAACAAACTCTTAATCAATTACTTGTTGAAATGGACGGTTTTGATGAAACAATGAATATTATTGTTATTGCTGCTACAAACAGACCTGACATTTTGGATAACGCTCTTTTAAGACCGGGTAGATTTGACAGACAAATTGTAATCAATAGACCCGATATTTTAGGCAGAGAACAAATTTTGCAAGTTCACGCAAAAAATAAACCTCTTGCGGATGAAGTTGATTTGAAAGTTCTTGCAAAACGTACTCCCGGATTTACAGGTGCAGATTTGCAAAACCTTCTTAATGAAGCAGCACTTCTTGCCGCTCGTCATAACAAAACAAGAATTTATATGGATGACTTAGAAGAAGCAATTGATAAAGTTATGGCAGGTCCGGAAAAGAAAAGTCGTATCATTTCCGATGAAGAAAAGGAAAATACCGCTTATCACGAAGTTGGTCACGCTTTATTAGCAAAGCTCTTAGGCAATTGCGACCCGCTACACAAAGTTTCAATTATCCCCAGAGGTATGGCTCTGGGTGTTACTATGGTTTTACCGGAAAAAGACCACTTAACAATGAAAAAAGTTCAATTGTTGGATAAAATTGCTATGACTCTTGGCGGAAGAATTGCAGAAGAAATAATTTACGGTAAAGAATTTATTACAACAGGAGCTTCAAACGACCTTGAAAAAGTAACTCAAATGGCAAGAGCTATGGTTACAAAATACGGTATGAGCGAAAAACTCGGCAACCTCGCTTATGGTAAAAGTGAAGACCACGTTTTCATGGGACGTGATTTCGGACATCAAAGAGATTACTCGGAAGAAATTGCAGCCGAAATTGATAACGAAGTTCAAAGAATTGTTAATGAACAATATGAACTTGCAAAAACTCTTTTAATTGACAATAGAGATATGCTTGATACCATTGCACATAAACTTCTTGAAATGGAAACTCTTGACGAAAAAGAATTTGTTGAATTGATGGAACAAGTTAGAAACTCAAGAGCAGACGTTTAATTTAAAATACTAATTTGCTTATAACAGGATATTACAAAACTTTGTAATATCCTGTTAAGTTTTGTAAACACTTTTTAATTTCAAAAAGCAATTTTTTTATTCAAAAAAACTTATATAAAGTACGAGCGATATTTAAGTTATTATTAACATATTAACAAATATTGAACGTACTTGTAATCACACTTAATGGAGATAGCAAACAGGCAAAATAATCATATACTAAGTCATAAATAATTGATTTGTATAAAAAAAGTTTTGAACAAGCACATAAACGCTTGATAAAACATTTAGGGAAAAAGGAATAGGTAAGTAAAAGTTAGTAAGTTATTTTAAGCGGTCACAAAGACCGCTTTTTATTTGGTTTATTTTAATTCTGTTTCAACAATATATCTTGGTCTTGCTTTTACTTCTCTATAAACTTGTCCTAAATATTCTCCGATAATTCCCATACAAAACAATTGCAAACCGCCAAAAAATGCCATTAATACAATAATTGTTGCCCAACCGGCAGGAGATGTATGCAAGAAATATTTTTCTATCAAAACTTCTACACCAAGACCAATAGCAAACACTGCCATAAAAAATCCCAAAACGGCAATTATTCTAAGCGGAGTAATACTAAAAGATGTTATGCCGTTTAGGGCAAGTCCGATTAAAGACATATAATTAAATTTAGATTCTCCTTGAAGTCTTGGTTTTACGTCAAAATACACTATCTCATTTTTCAAACCTATTTCGTTAAAAAAACCTCTCAAAAAAACTTGTTTTTCGGGATACATAGCTAAAATATCCAAAGCTTTTTTACTTACCAATCTGTAATCACTTTGATTTACGGGAATATTTACCCCTAAAATATTCATAAATTTATAAAAACACAGAGCAGTTGTCTTTTTTAAAAAAGTATCGGTATCACGGCTATTTCTAACCCCTGAAACAACATCTGCCCCTTCCATGTATTTGTCAATAAATTTTTCTATTGCCCATTGATCTTGTTGTAAATCTGCATCTATGGAAACCACACAATCACAGCCCATTTCTCTTGCCCCGAGTAATCCTGCAATATGAGCCTTTTGATTACCAAAATTTCTTATAAATTTTAAACCTTTTACAAGATTATTTTTCTCATGCAAACGTGATATTATATCCCAAGTTTTATCTTTAGAACCGTCATCTACAAGGTATAGAAAACTATCAGGATTAATTTTATCCTTTGCCATTAAATCGCTTAACACTTCTATAAGACTTTCCACAGTGCTTTCTACACATAATTCCTCATTATAACATGGAACTGCTATTGCCAATGTGGGTTTTTTCATCTTTCACTCCGTTTGCTGCTCTTATATTTTTATATTATAATAATCTAAGATAAAGGGCAAGGATTTTATGTCAAATAAAAAATTCATATTAAATGCGGATGACTTAGGGTTATCAAACAACATAAACAAAGGTGTTATTGACGGATATAACAGTGGAGTATTAAAATCAGCAAGTCTGTGTGCAAATGGAGAAGCATTTGATGCCGTTATTAATGAAATCATGCCCGAATGTCCTGATTTATGTATTGGCGTTCACCTTAATATTATTGAAGGCAAAGCTCTTTCCGAATATTCAAAAATACCTCTACTTGTTGATAAAAACGGATATTTTAACAACAGTTATACTCAGTTAATGGCAAAGTCCAATAAACAAGAATTTATTGACCAATTAGAAACAGAATTTAGAGCACAAATTGAAAAAATAAAAATGCACTTAAATCCTGCTCATATAGATTCGCATGTACATACTCACGGGATTCCAAATATTTTTGAACTAACTTGCAAATTAGCACAAGAATACGAAATACCTTATATCAGAACGCAATATGAAAAGCCATATATAACTCCATTATTGAGCAAACATATAAATATCAAATATCCGATAAACCAATTAAAAGTTATACTTTTAAACGGATTTACATTGAAAAACAGAAAAACATTAAAAAAATATCCGACACTGAAAACAAATGATTATCTTGTAGGTGTGAGCTATACAGGAATGATGGACAATAACACAGTTGAAAACGGCTTAAGAATATTCCAAAAAGATGAAAATATACTGGTTGAATCACTAATTCATCCTTATTTTTCGGAAAAAATGTCGGAATACAACATTACACAAAACCAAGAAATGAAATTTAAAATTGAAAACTTTGGTTTTGAATTTACAACCTACAAAAAAATGGCAGAAACAGATGAAAAGAATTAGCATAATACTAATAGTATGTCTGTTTGTAATATTTACATATTGCATAATTGCAAATAAGGATTCTATACAAGTTATTAAAGTTTATACTCCGGAACAAATTGCACTTGACCTTAATAAAAACGGTAAAGTTGAAGCTAATGAAAAGTTCATTGTAGACGGTATTGAAACATTTACGTCAAAAACAAGCGACTATCAAAGAAATATTGCCGAAAAAATTGGTATAGATGAAGAAACAGCCTTATCAATAGGATATTTTGCTGAAAAATATGCTCAAAGTCTGCTTGAAGAAAAAAAAATCAATTACAAAAAACTTGATAACAGCCATATTTCAGTAACTTTAAACGGAAAAAATTACAATAAAATGTTTCAAAATTCACCATTTGCACTGAAAGACGGCAAACCGGCAAATCCAAAAGCATTTGAAAAACAAATTCAACTGGCTAAAAGTTCAGAACTTAGAATATTCAACAACAAAAGTAATAAATATCATCGTTTAAACTGCAAATACGGACAACTTGCACACGATTCAATCATTATACCTAAAAATCAGATACCTAAAAATGCACAAGGCTGTAAATTTTGCGAAAATGTAATTAAAAACTCTGTACCTAAAAAACACAATGAAAAACTTGCAAAAGAAATTGATGCACTTAAAAATATCAAACCCAAAAAATTTACAATTTCAGATGAATATATGAAAATATATCTTACTGATTTAACAACTGTTTTTACACCTCATAACAAATGTACAACAGACTATTGCATAGAAATTTTGAAACAAATTAATAATGCGCAAAAATCAATTGACATGGCATTATACGGCTATTCTGACATACCGGACATAACAACCGCATTACAAAGTGCAATTAAAAGAGGAGTTAGAATCAGACTTGTATATGACATAAATGCGAACGGAACAAACTTTTATCCCGACACACTAAAGCTTGCTAAAACACTTGTAGAAAGCAAAACTGATGTTGGAGATTTACAGTATCAAAATGCTATTATGCATAATAAATTTGTGATTATTGACAAAAAAATTGTTATAACAGGTTCTGCAAATTACAGTTCAACAGATATTTCTGGTTTTAATACAAATGATATTCTGTTCATAAATTCTCCTGAAATTGCTGAAATTTATGAACAAGAATTTAAACAAATGTTTAAT
>DFEL01000166.1 GCA_002369055.1 Cyanobacteria bacterium UBA3803 | reverse complement strand
TTCAGTGTCTAATCTTTTCATTTCGCTATCTAAAGCTTTTTCTTTTCTGTTAATTTTAGCCATTGCAGCATTGTATTCTGCTTCTGCTTGAGCGTCATCTGATTTGTCATAAACAGTTGAAATTTCTTTTGAACCTGCTAAAGAAACTTGTTGACCGTCTTTCATTAATGTTAAGTATCCGCTTAAGATACCTTGAATTAAGAAATCGCTGTTATTTAACATTTGTTCAAAATCAGAATTTGATTTTGTTGAAGTTTGTGTAGCTACTTTATTTTCTTCAAATACACTGCCTAAAGATTCATTTTGTACATAACCCTTGTTTTTTGCATCCTCTATAATTGCATTCTTAAATTGGGTATTGTTATTAAATTCTTCAAAATGAAATTTAATACCACCATGACTATATCCATTCGGATAGTCTTTTAGTTGTCCATTTTCTAATTTTTTTGTAAATGCAAAGGTTAAACTACCTTCATTTGTTGAATTTATATCTGAAGCACCATTAGGAGAATAAGTTTTACCAAAGCCTAATTTTTCGGCTAATACTGCAAACTCTCTAGCGTTTTTTGGCATTCTGAAATAGCCTCTAACGTTAGTATTAGATGTATCTTGTGAAACTGCAGCACCTGCAGAAACACTGTCAGAAGTTCTAACTACTGAGTAACCTGCTGCAACTAAATCTGAATAAGTCATAGGAGCGTCGTTTAAAGTTAAAGTTTGATTATTTAAAGCATTTGAATATTTTGTAGATACTTGTTCTTGGTCTGCTGTCAAACGCATTTTTGTATTAGCGATTTGTTGTTGTCTTAACTCAGTGTTAGACAATCTTGAAGTTATTGTTAATAGTCTTGCTTGTGATGCTGCTAAACCCATAACTTATTCCCTTTACGACCTTACCTACATGTTATTCTTCGGCTCAAAACCATGTATTCTTTATTGTTTTAACTTATTTTGTTACATAAGTTTACAAATGGGTAATAAAAGAATTTTTATAAGTAGTGCAAATTAAAATTTAAAATCTAAAATCTCTTTTACCGTTTTCAATTTCTTTTAGGATTTCGGATGTTTTTTTACGAGTAACTTCATTTTCAATTTTTAAAATTTCTTGTTCAAGAAGTTTATCACCTGTTTTTTTAGTTTTTTCAGATGCGTAATCTTGCAAGTATTCTTTCATTGTTATAATTGCGTTAGGGTGACAGCAGTTTTGGATTTGTTTAGATTTACAAATTTCCATAAATCTTTCGCCTGTTCTTCCCTCACGGTAACAAGCCGTACAAAAACTTGGCAAATATCCTATTTCCATAAGCCAGTTCAGAACTTCATCAAGCGGACGATTATCAACTACATCAAATTGAGAAGAATCTTCTTCTGTGTAATCTTCTTCATTATATCCGCCAACAGAAGTTTTTGAACCGCCTGAAATTTGAGAAATACCCAAATGCAAAACTCTTTCTCTAATTTCTTTAGATTCTCTTGTAGAAACAATCATGCCGGTATATGGAACAGCAATTCTAATACACGCAACAATTTTACAGAAAGTTTCATCATCAATACCGTTGTCGAATGCGGAAGGGTCTATATCGTCAGCATGTCTTATTCTTGGCACACTAATCGTATGTGGACCAACACCGTGTACTGCTTCTAAGTGTTCTGCGTGCATTAAAATTCCTGCAAATTCGTATTTGTAGCGTTCAAGCCCGAACAAAACACCCAAACCGACATCATCAATTCCGCCTTCCATAGCTCTGTCCATAGCCTCTGTGTGATATGCGTAATTGTGTTTTGGACCTGTCGGATGCAAACGTTCATAACTTTCTTTGTGATAAGTTTCTTGGAACAAAATATAAGTTCCAATTCCTGCATCTTTTAGTTTACGATAATTTTCAACTGTTGTTGCTGCTATATTAACGTTTACACGGCGAATAGCACCGTTTTTGTGTTTGATTGAATAAATTGTATTTATACTTTCCAAAATGTATTCAATAGGGTTATTTACTGGGTCTTCACCTGTTTCAAGAGCAAGACGTTTGTGTCCCATATCTTGTAAGGCAATAACTTCACGTTTTATTTCTTCCTGTGTCATTTTTTTGCGTGGAATGTGCTTGTTTTGTGCGTGATATGGACAATATACACATCCGTTTACACAATAATTTGAAAGATAAAGCGGAGCAAACATAACGATACGATTTCCGTAAAAATCTTTTTTTATTTGCTCTGCAAGTTTGTATATTTCTTGATTTTTTTCTTCAATATTGCAAGATAAAAGAACACTTGCTTCTCTGTGCGATAAGCCTTTTCTTTCTTTTGCTTTTGCAAGAATTTCATCAATTAATTGAACATTATCTTTGTTTTTTTCAGCATAATCTAATGTTTCTAAAATCTCATTATGTTCAATAAATTCTTCAGCTTTAAGTGATTTTTTGTCGTACATATTTTCCCCTCTAAATATATAATACAACAAAAATTTTTACTATTTAAAATAATTGTTCTTTTAAAACTAAAATGTTATCCTTCGGACGTTGGTTACTACATTCAATTTCGGTCAAATTTGTGCGTTCTATTTCCAATATATTAGTTAATTGGAAACTCTCGTAATCAATACCAAAATAATCGTGTATTAATTTATCTCTCATTCCTGCTACTTGCTTAAATGGTATTTGCGGATATTGATTTCTAAAATCTTCACTTAAATTCTTAACTGCCTCACCTATTATTTCAAAATTTCGCTCAACAGCATCTTTTGTAATATCACTGTTCATAAATTCATCATAAGAAATATTTTCTGTATAGTGAAAAATCTTATTAAGTGAGTTATTAATATCTTTTAGAAAAAATATCGGTTCTTTTTTCTTCATAGAGTAAGGGCTTCCTTTAAAATAGAATCTTTTACAAAAGATTTTAAACCATTAACTGTACCTAAATCTATTTTTTTATTAAAAATTTTTGTCAAATATTCTTGTAAATCAACAAAATCAAACATATCAACAGGTTTAGTAAAATTAACCAACAAATCAATATCGCTTTCTTCCGTTTGCAGATTTTTTGCATAAGAACCAAATAGCAAAAAGTTATTTACATTGTATTTTTCAGCAAAATAATCTTTATTATCATTCAATATGTTTTTTATTTCTTCTATCGTATAAATTTTATTCATAAATTCATTATAACATACTGCAAAACAAAAATAAACCTTGAATTGCTTTGTTGTTTGTACTAACATTTCTGTATGGCTAAGATAATTACAGTACAAAAAGGAACAAAAGACATACTTCCAACTGAAATGGACAGTTGGCACTTCATTGAAGAAACCGCAAAAAAAGTTTTTTCAAACGCAGGCTTTAAAGAAATCAGAACACCTATTTTTGAGGCAACAGAGTTATTTGCTCGAGGAGTAGGTGATACAACAGACATCGTAAACAAAGAAATGTACACGTTTGAAAAATCAGAACGTTCTTTAACATTGCGTCCTGAAAATACGGCAGGTGTTGTTCGTTCATATATCGAAAACGGTATGCACAGGCTTTCTGCACCGGTAAAATTATGGTACAAAGGACCAATGTTCAGATATGAACGTCCACAGGCAGGTAGGCAAAGACAGTTTCATCAAGTAGGTATGGAATTGTTTGGTATTGCTCAACCAACCGCTGATGCAGAGGCAATTTCAATTGCAGTAAACTACTTAAACGCTATCGGCTTAAACGATTTAGATGTAGAGATTAACACTCTTGGCTGTCCGACTTGCCGAGAAGAATATAAAAAGAAGTTAAAAGAAGTTCTAAAACCATATTTATCAGAACTTTGTCCTGATTGTCAAAAAAGATATGAAAAAAATCCTTTAAGACTTTTGGATTGCAAAGTTGAAGAATGTAAGGCGATTTACGAAAAACCGGAAGTAAAAGCGGTTATAACTTCAAATTTTGTTTGTCCTGAATGTCATGAACATTTTGAAAGCGTAAAAAAATATTTGAATGTTTTAGGTATAAAATATTCAGTAAACAAGCTTCTTGTAAGAGGTTTGGACTATTACAACAGAACAGTTTTTGAAATTAAATCAAACAATCTAGGTTCACAAAATGCAGTTTGCGGTGGCGGTCGTTATGACAGCCTTGTAAGAAATTTAGGTGGCGAAGATACGCCAGCTGTTGGTTTTGCTATGGGTATGGAAAGATTAATCTCATTGCTTCCTGCTCGAGAAAGTAAAAAACTTGATGCGTATGTTGTTTCAACAAATGTTGAAGAAACGCTTAAATTGGTTGAATATTTAAGAAAAAATGATATAAAAGTTGATTTTGACCTTACTAATAAAAAGTTTACAAAGCAACTGGAAAAAGCCTCAAAACTTGCACGTTTTGCATTGATTTTGGGTGAAGATGAAATTAAAAACAATACAATTTCCGTTAAAAATCTTGAAAATTCTGAACAAGTTTCAGTAAAACGTGAAGAATTAGGGGGCATTTTAAAAAATGTCCAATAAGGTAGATGAAATTATAACCGACCTAATAAAATCATTAAAAGAAAAGTTTTCTGATTTTAAAGGTCTTTATCTGTTCGGTTTGTACCTTGACGGTAAAATGCACGAGGACGAAGACATAGAACTTGTTGCAATTTTTGATAACGAGCAAGATAAAACAAAGCGGGAAGAAATTTGGCGTGTAATAGGCAAGGTAGAAGAAAATTTTGATATCTTCATTGACTTACATCCGCTTACTATAAAAGAATTAAAAAAAGACGAAGAACTATATCAAGAAGTGACCGAAGAAGGTATTTTCTTCAATTCTGAACTGTTTTAAACAGTTTTATTTTAATCCCAAATAAAAAATTAAAATTAAGACTATTGGAACAATATATTTTAATCCAATATCAAATATTTTTGCAAAAATCTTGTTTTTAAATATCATTTCACCTTTGATTTTTAAAAACCATCCTGCAATAACACATAAAATTAGAGAATTTAAAGGCATAAGTATATTTGATGCCGAAAAATCAAGTATATCAAAAATTGTTTTTCCAAATAGCTTTATATCACCTAAAATACCGAATGATAAAGTTGCAGGGATGCTTATAAAAGCAACTGCAAAAAATATTATAATACATGCTTTTAATCTTGATATTTTTAATCTTTCAACCAAAGTAGCACAAGGTACTTCGAGCATGCTTATACCAGATGTTACAGCAGCACAGAATAACAAAATAAAAAATGCACCTGCAATGATGTTTCCGCAAGGAATTTGCATAAAAACTTTTGGCAAAGTTACAAAAACAAGTCCTGCACCTGAATTTGGTTCTAATCCAAAAGAAAATACCGCAGGAAATATCATTATTCCTGCAAGAACTGAAAATAAAATACTTGAAAATATTATTGTATAGGCTGATTGAACGATACATTTATCTTCTTTTATGTAGCTTCCGTATGTCAAAAGTGTTCCTGTACCAACACTTAAAGTAAAAAATGCTTGTCCCATTGCTGTTAAAACAGTTTGACAGTTAAACTTTGAAAAATCAGGTTTAAATACAAACTCTAAACCTAAATGAGCATTTGGTAAATTTAACGATGCTGCCATTAACACAATTAAAATAACTGCAAGTAAAGGTATCATGTAATTATTCACAAATTCAATACCTTTTTT
>DFEL01000129.1:4453-13733 GCA_002369055.1 Cyanobacteria bacterium UBA3803 | reverse complement strand
TCCAAATCGCTTTGATATAATTTCGCAACATCATCCAATATAACCGTATCACAATCTATAAATAAAACTCTTTTGAAATTTTTAAAAAGTCTTGGTATAAACATTCTGTAATATGTAGAAAGAGCAAAACGACCGATTGTAAAAAATATACTTCTGTCAATATTTTCAAGACTCGGTTTTATATCCACAAAAGAAATTTTGACATTATCCGTTTGCATTGAATAAGCCATTTGTTTATATTTATCAGATATATCCTCATCAAGCACGTATATATCGTAGTTGTAATTCTTTGATGTATTACAAATCAACGATTTTAATGCAACAAGAAAATATTTCATATACTTATTGTCAGATGCAAAAATAACAGGAATATTATTTTTTTCAAATGTCGGTTTTAACATTTTTTGTTATACTATCCCCATATTTCTTTGAACAAAGTCCAGAATGGCTTTTTCATTAATGGTTTTATTTTAATTTTTGTTCCGTGTAAAGTGTTATAGTACAAATCTTCAATTATATTGATATAATATTTTGTTGCAACAAGCACATAATCAGGATTTAAATATTTTATTTCACCCGGAGCATAAACTTTATATCCCAAAAATTCTTCGTTTTCTTCGTGGTCTTCAAATTTTCTGTCTGAAATACCAATTATATTTAAACCTGACAGGTCAAAATATTTTTTGATAGCCTCGAAAAATACTCCTGCACCATATATTACAACAGATTTACCCTCTAATTTTTTTACAAGTTTTGGTAAAGTTTTTTCGAATTTGTATTCATACAAATACAATAAGCTAGGTTGTTCATCAGGTATTTCTTGGTTAAATACGGTTCTTACATCTTTATCTTTTATGTTTAAATCTTTAAAAACATAACGTAAAATCGGATTTGGATTTTCGTTTGTAATTAAAAGAACTTCGTAGTCTTCGTTTAAAATTTCTTCGGGTGCTATTGCTCTAATACCTTCAAAATATTGTTCTTTTTTTTCTTTATGTTCGTGTTTATGTTCGTGTCCACAGCAGCAACATCCACATTCTTCAACCTCAAATTTTTTATCAGCAATAGCAACAATATTCAAAACTTCTGTGAAATTATATCTTTTGTTTAATTCAACAAACGCTTCTCCTGCACCGTACAACAGAACCTTTTTGCCTTTTATTTCGCCCATTGACCATAGTAAATCATCATCAAATTTTTTTGATTTTGTTTTTATTTCAAAATATTTGCTTAACATAATTTCTCCTTAACTTTCCCTACGTTTATTGTCATACAAATCAACAGATTAGTCAAATATATTAAATCACTTGAAAAAAATGAAATACAACAGCGGAAAATGTTTTATTAAAAACATTTCTCTTAATTCGTCTTTTCTGAATAAGCTTTTATCAATTTCTTGTCGTCTTTCCGCTTCTTTCAAATCATTGGCAAAAACTCTTAAAAATGACAACTTATATTTTTGGGCAATACGTTTATACGAAAATTTGTAATTTTTAAATCGTCTTAACTGATAAATATACTTGAATTTTTCTTTTAATTTTCTGTTTTTGTTTAAAAATGAATATATCAAATCATATTCAATTTTCATACAAAAAACTTTATTCGGGTCATTTACGGATGAATTAGGGTTATCAATCCTGTAATTGTAAAAAGCTTTATCCAAAAAATAAACTTTATCGGCAAAACAAAAAGTCTTAAACCAAAATCCGTTATCCTGAAAACTTGCACCTGCTGTTTCATGATAGTTTATATCGTTTTTTTCAAGAAACTCTCTTTTATAAAGCCCTGTCCAAGTATTCATAGCAAAATTAAATACATTTAAGTCATCTTTTGGATTTATAACTTTGTTATAATACTCTTTTGAATAAGTTAAGGCTCTGTAATTAGTTTCGCCTTGCGAGTTAAATTCCGCAAAATCAGATTTAACAAAGTCTATATCATTTAATTTTGCCACCTTATAAAGCGTTTCATACATATCATCAGAAATATAATCATCAGGCTCAACAAAGCCGATAAATTCACCATCCGCCTTTGCCATTCCGACATTGTAAGCCTTTCCGCATCCGCAGTTTTTTTGATTAATCACAACAAATCTGCTGTCATTTTGAGCATATTCATTAATAATATCTAAACTTTTATCCGTTGAGCCGTCATTTACACAAATAATCTGAATATCTTTTAAAGTTTGATTTTTTACACTCTCAAGACATTGTACAAGATACTTTTCAGCATTATATACAGGTATAACAACAGAAACTTTTACTTCCATAAATTTTCAATAATCTCCAAATCACTTTTTTGAGTTATTTTCAAATTAATTTCATCACCTTCAACAATGTGTATAGGTGCTAATTTATACTGCAAAATCAACCCGCAGTCATCCGTAAAATTTTGATTATTTTCTTCTAATGCCATTTTATGTGCTTTTTTTATTAATTCGGCTCTAAAAGATTGAGGTGTTTGCACTCTCTTTAAACTGCTTCTTGCAGGGATATTGGTTATACAATTATTTTCATCAACCTGAATAATCGTATCAACAGTTTCAATTGCAGTTCCGACTGCTTGATACTTATTTAAAGCCTCAATATTACGATTAATAATATCTTGTGTAACAAAAGCCCTAACTGCATCATGTATTAGAACATTTGAATTATCTGGTGCCTCTTTTGTGCCTATATAAGAACTTTCAACTCTTGTTTTTCCACCGTTTAAAACTTTAGTGATTTTTTTATAACTGTTTTTAGACAAAATTTCCTCAGCCAAATCTCTAAATTTAGGATTAGTTACTAAAAATATTTCGTTAATATATTCATTTTTTTCAAAAGCGTCTAACGAATGCTCTAATAAAGTTTTGCCCTTAAATATAAAGAATTGCTTTGGAATATTCTCACCAAAACGCTCTCCGCTGCCTGATGCTAAAATTACTGCTATATTTTTCATACATCACCTGTTGTATTTTTTACTTTTCAATTATATAATAAACGTACAATTATGATATAATGAAAAGGTTAAAATAGGATAGTATAACATGCCATATAAAATTCTAACAAAAAAAGAAATTTGTCCAAATCAATATGAAATAACTATTGAAGCACCATTTGTTGTAAGAAACGCAAAAGCAGGACAGTTTATTATATTCAGAGCAACAACAGACGGTGAAAGAGTACCGTTGACAATTGCTGATGTTGACAAAGAAAAAGGTATTTTGACATTGGTATTTATGGCTGTCGGATATTCAACAAAACAACTTGCAGCCTTAAATGAAGGTGATGAACTGGCAGACCTTGTAGGACCTTTAGGACAACCTACTCACATCAAAAAATACGGAACAGTTGTATGTCTTGCAGGCGGTTATGGTGCCGCACCTTGTTATTTGATTGCAAAAGCATTTAAAGAAGCAGGTAACAAAGTTTATATGATTATGGGTGCAAGAAACAAAGATTTAATCTTCTGGGAAGATAAAATGAAAGACGCTTGTACGGAACTGTTTATCACAACCGATGACGGAACATTGGGTGAAAAAGGATTTGTAACACAAGTATTAGACAGAATAATGAATCAAGAAAAAGTTGACTATGCAATTGCAGTAGGTCCAATGCCTATGATGAGAGCAGTTGCAAATTTAACAAGAGATAAAGGTATTTATACAGAAGCGAGTATGAATCCGATTATGGTTGACGGAACAGGTATGTGTGGAGCATGCCGTATAACTGTTGGCGGAGAAGTTAAATTTGCTTGTGTTGACGGCCCTGATTTTAACGCACACGAAATTGATTTTGATGAAGTTATAAACAGAACTCGCATTTATAAAGATCAAGAACGTAAAAGAGATGAAAACTGCAACCTATTAAAGAAAGGATAATCAAATAAATGGCAGGAAATGACAAAAACATACCATTTTGCCCGCTAATGTCAGCAGGTGCACAGTTTGAGAAAGTATGTACACAAGATGCTTGTGCATGGTATTTAAAAAGTTACAAAATTTGTTCAATTTATATGCTTGCACACAACGCAGCATTAGATGTTCAAATCAAACAAACTAAGAAACAATAACGATGAAAATAGCCGTATGTGTTAAACAAGTCCCTGATACTGCTGATATTAAGTGGACTGAAAATAATACCATTCAACGTGAAGGTTTAGAAAGTATTATCAATCCTTTTGATATGTATGCACTGGAAACGGCATTAAAATTAAAAGATAGAGAGCAAAACGTAAATATTACAACACTTACAATGGGGCCTCCGCAAGCAGAAGAAATTATCAGGAAGGCAATTTCTTTGGGCATTGATGATGGTTTTGTTGTAACGGATAAAAAATTTGCCGGTGCGGACACCGCAGCCACAGGTAGAACACTTGCTGCTGCAATAAAAGAAAAAATTAAAGAAGTTGATTTAATTTTGTGCGGTCAATTCGCAACCGATGGTGATACAGCACAAACAGGCCCTGCCATTTCAGTAAATTTAAATTATCCTGTTATAACTTATGTAAAAGAAATTTTATCGGTAGAAAATAATATTGCAACCGTAAAAAAAGAAGTTGAAGATGGCACGGAAATATTAAAAGTAAAACTTCCTGCCGTTTTATGTATGCTTAAATGTGATTATGAACCAAGAAGACCGCTTATTAAAGGTTTTAAAAATGCACAAAAAGCAGAAATTAAATTCTACGGATTAAATGATATCGGTCTTGAAGTTGAGCAAGTTGGAATAAAAGGTTCTCCGACTTACGTAAGTAAAGCGTTCAGACCGGAACAAAAACAAGGCGGAGAAATTTTCGTGCCGGATAATGCTGACGATGCAGTAAATAAAATTTTGGAGGCACTAAATGGCTAAAGGAATTTTAATTTATGCTCAAACCGACAGAAACGGTATTTTGCAAAATGTCGTTCTTGAACTTGCAAAAACTGCCCAAGATTTATCTCAAAAACTTGATAACTGTGAAATTAATGCCATTTTGTTTACTGACGGAACAAATTTAGAAGAAAACAAAAATATTTTAAGCAAAAACGGATTTAATAAGGTTTATATTGCAAATTCGCTGAAATTAAAACAATATTCAACAGAATATTATTCAAAAATTACAGTTGATTTAATAAAAAATATCACCCCTGAAATATTTTTAATAGGAGCAACAACACAAGGCAGAGAACTTGCACCTGTTGTTGCAACCACTTTAAATACAGGTTTAACTGCGGACTGCACAAAATTAGATATAAATGAAAAAGGTCAACTTGCTTCAACTCGTCCTACTTTTGGCGGAAATTTAATGGCAACAATTTTATGCAAAAATTATCCGCAAATGGCAACTGTCAGACCAAAAGTTCTAAAAAAAGCAGAAAATGAAATAATCAAAAATACTGAATTTATTGAACTTGATTTTGATTTATCAACAATTGAAAAACATGTAGAATTAGTTGAATTCATTGAAAATAAACAGCTTGCTGATGTTCGTATTGACGAAGCTGAAATAATTGTTGCAGGCGGAAAAGGTATGAAAAATCAGCAAGGATTTGAACTACTACAAGAACTTGCTCAAGTTTTAGGCGGTTCTGTCGGTGCTTCAAGAGGAGCTGTTGATATGAAACTAGCAGACAGCTCTATTCAGGTAGGTCAAACAGGTAAAACAGTTGTACCTAAAATATATATAGCTTGCGGAATATCTGGTGCTATTCAGCATACTGTCGGAATGAGTGGTTCAGATAAAATTATTGCAATAAACAAAGATAAAAATGCACCAATATTCAAAGTTGCAGATGTTGGCATAGTTGGTGATGTGTTTGAGATTTTACCGAAATTAATAAATAAATTAAAGGGATAATTATAATGAAAAATACAGTTGTTGTCGGAGCTCAATGGGGTGATGAAGGTAAAGCAAAAATTACCGATTTACTTGCACAAAAAGCAGATATGGTGATTCGCTATCAAGGCGGTTGTAATGCCGGTCATACGGTTGTATATAACGGAGAAACATATAAACTTCATCTTGTACCGTCAGGAATTTTATACGGGAATAAAATTTGCTTTATTGGTGCGGGAACAGTAGTTCTACCTGAAGTCTTTGAGCAAGAAACAAAAGAATTAAAAGAAAGAGGAGTTGATTTATCAAATTTAAAATTAAGCCCTCTTGCAACAATAACAATGCCATATCACACAGAAATTGACGGCTGGGCAGAAGATACCGTAAAAAAAGGTAAAATAGGCTCAACAAGAAAAGGTATAGGACAAACATATACGGATAAAATGGCAAGATGTGCATTAAAAATTGGCGATTTATTTGATGACGAAACACTTTCTGAAAAAATAGATATTATTTTACCTTTAAAAAATAAAATACTTAAAGAAGTTTACGGTTTAAAAGAATATTCAAAAGAAGAAATATTTGAATTATTAAAAAAATACAAAAAAATATTTGAACCTTATATTTGTGAAACTTGGCAAGAATTGCTAAAAGAAAACAAAAATAAAACCATTTTATTTGAAGGTGCACAAGGAGTAATGCTTGACATAGACTATGGCACGTATCCTTTTGTAACAAGTTCAAACGCAATAGCAGGCGGAGCAGGAACCGGAAGCGGCTATGGCCCGACAATGATAAAAGATGTTATAGGTGTTTCAAAAGCCTACATAACAAGAGTTGGAGAAGGTCCTTTTGTTACGGAATTAAAAGACAAAACAGGAGATAAAATAAGAGAAATAGGACACGAATACGGAACAACAACAGGACGTCCCAGAAGATGCGGTTGGTTTGATGCCGTAATTGCACGCTATGCAGGACTTGTTAGCGGTTTAACATCTGTTGCTCTTACAAAAATTGACGTTTTTGATGATTTTGATGAAATTAAAATATGTACCGCATACAAAGATAAAAGAAACGGTAAAATATACGAAAATTATCCGACAAATGTATTTATGCACAAATATTTAGAACCGATTTATGAAACTCATGCCGGTTGGAAAACAAAATTATCAAATATAAGAACCTATGAAGATTTACCTGAAAATTGCAAAAAATATTTAAAACGAATTGAAGAATTAATAGAAACCAAAATATCAATAATCAGTGTCGGACCTGACAGAGAACAAACTATTTTCGTTTAAAGAAAACTTTAATAAATCAATAAATAAAAATGCGATTTGTATAAATACAAATCGCATTTTTATACACTACCCAAAACGTTATTTTCAAATAGCCTAATCATATAACCTCTTTCGACAATGTTATAAAAGGATTTAAAAGACATAATCTTAAAGAAAGTCGACAAAAAACATAAAAAATAACAGACCAATAAGGAGGTTAGAAAAAATGAAATTTAAAAAATTAACAGTAGCCGCTTTAATCGCTTTAGGTATAAGTGCAACCTCAATCGGTAATGCAGCAAATGCAGCATGTCCATGCAAAAACGATTTACCTAAAGTAAATGCACCTTGTGAAAAAGTATCTAAAAAATGTAACAAGTGTCATAAAGCAAAACCAAAATGTAAATGTAAAAAATCAGAAGAAATTAATGAACGTTGTGCCAAAAAAGCACAACCGACTTGTGCAAGCTGTGCTTCTGCACAAACAACAGATAGAAAAGATATGCGTCAAATTTACGGATATCCTAATGCAATTTACGGAACAAACAACTATGTTGGCGAAAATGCAAATTCAATCAGCTCAAGTGAAAATTACCTAAATCCAAGCCTTGCAGGTGCAACAATTACATCTGAAGGTTCAATGACAGGTGCAGCAAGCCAACTGCCATATTTAAATTCTGACATGAACACAATCAATGGTGTTTCAGTAAGTGGAGAAGAAAAATACATAGATGGCGGATGCCCTATTGACATTCACACAGAAAACTCTATTGACGCACTAAAAAGAAGTTACGAACCTTTTGATTTAAAATCTAATCTTAAAGGTATGACGGGAGCAGCCGCTAATTTACTAAACTACTTCCCTGATGTTCCTGAACAGCACTGGGCATCTTGCGATATCGACAAATTAGCTATGAATGACGTTGTAGTCGGCTATCCTGACAGACAATTCAAGCCAAACAGAAATGTAAGCCGTGCAGAATTTGCAACAATGCTTGTAAAAGGCTTCAACATGGATAATTGTTCGCTTGAACCGAAATGTATCTTCTCTGATGTTCCTGCGGGAAACTGGGCAAATCCTATGATTGCAAAAGCTGTTGATGAACAATTAATGAAAGGTTACCCAAATGGCAGATTTATGCCAAACAATAACGTAACCCGTGCAGAAGCACTTACGGCAATGGCAAAAGGCTTAAATAACTGCTCTATTGATGAATGCAAAGCAAAAGAAATTTTATCAAAATATCGTGACGGTGGCAGAGTTCCAAGTTGGTCACAAATTCCTATTGCAACAGCATTAGAAAATGGTGCATTATCAGATTTACCAAATTCAGATATGATTATGCCTGATAAAACAGCATCAAGAGCAGATATTGCTTCAATGCTTCAAAACGTACGTGTAGCAGGCGGATATGACACAAATCCTAAGACTGCAAATGCTGCTTGTCCTATTGATAACGATAAACAAGCATACCTTGAAAATGATGAAGTCGTAAAAATTCCTACATTAAAACTTGAATTTTTAGACCAAATTAATGCTAAATCAGCACACGTAGGTCAAAGATTTGCAGCAACAACACTTGAAGAAGTTACAATTAACGGTCAAGTATTCCCTTGCGGTTCACGTGTAAACGGTAAAGTTATTGAAGTTATCCGTCCAAACGGCTGCAAAGAAAAAGGTGCATTAAAACTTGCCTTCACAGAAATTCAAAACGGTAATTGCAAAGCAGAACTACCAAAACAAATTCTGACAGCACAAATCAATAAAAAGAAAAATCCGCACTTTATAGCAAGAACTCTTGCATTTCCATTTACTTGGGCAGGTACTCTTGTTGGTACAACAGCAAGAACAGCAGGCGGTGTTGTTTCAAACTTAGGTAATGCGGTTGAAAATGTTTCAAACGGCGTAGGTACAGCATTAGGTGAAACAACTCAAGGTCAATTCAAAGCAGCAGGCAGAAGCGTAGGTGATGCTTTGGTTGAAACCGTTAAAGCTCCTATTGATGTTACAAGAACCGCATTATCCGGTTCAATGGGCTTGTTCCAAACTTCAGGAGATGAAATTGCTTACGTAGTAGACCCTAAAGGTGCAAAAATTTCTGCGGTTAATCCTAAAGAACATATAACAATCGCTTTCGGTTGTACTAATAAATAATTTCTGTGTAAGAAATTATTTAAAGGGGTGGCGGCTTGCTACGCAC
>DFEL01000129.1:0-4391 GCA_002369055.1 Cyanobacteria bacterium UBA3803 | reverse complement strand
GCCGCCACTTTCTTCTATACATATTCTTTTTTCATTTTTTTGTATAATCTTAAAATTTCTAACAAAAGAACAAAACCAACACAGGCAGAAGAAATGCCTATACCTATCCAAAAACCAAATAAGTTTAATTTCATTTTAAATGCAAAAAATGAACCTAATGAAATACCTATCAATATATATCCGATAAAATCTGCGACTGAAACCATAAAAGTTTTTTTCAAGCCTTTCAAAACACCGCTTAGGGAGCATTGTAAACCGTCAAAGCACTGAAACAATGCTACTATATACATTATTGGAATAATAATTGCAATCAAACTCTTATCACTAGTAAATATTTTTGCAAAAAATTCAGGGAATAACGCAAATAAAATACCGCAACAAGCCATAAATCCAACAGAAAGCGATACTCCTGCTATTGAATATTTTTTTATATCAACTAAATTCTTAGCTCCGTTTGCATATCCTACTTTAACTGCAATAGCATTTGATATTGAAAGCGGTACCATAAAAGAAGCTGATGCAATAACATTTATAATATTTTGAGCCGCTGCATAAATTCCGTTTACACGTCCCATTAATATAGCCATAGAATTAAATGCCAAAAATTCCAAACATATAGCAATTGAAATAGGCAAACCAACATTTATTAAAATACCAAAATATTTTTTTGGCACTACAACATTTTTAATTTTAAATTTTACCAGACAAAAAATCAATAATGCAAGTCCCATAAATGTTCTTATAAACACACTTGCAAGAGCAAGTCCAAAAACTCCCATTGGTTTTATAAAACCACAACCAAAAACAAAAATCCAATTTACCGCAATATTAAGAAATATACCTATTATTGCGATAAAATTAGGAAAAAAGACTATTTCATAAGCCTGCAAATATTCTTTTAAAGCAGCATGCAAATAACCGCCAAAGGCAGAAAAGGCAAAAACAAATGTATAAGTTCTTATATATGGAAATAAATGTTCTTCAAACCCCAAATGCTCCATTAAAGGAATACATGCCATTATTAACAGCATTGAGAAAAATGCAATAATTTGTGAAAATTTTATTGTCGGATAGAAAAACTTTTTTATGGATTTTTTAGCACCTAATCTATTTGATAAAACAGGGGAAACACTTATAATAAGCCCTATTCCAAACATAAAAACAAGGCTTGTAACAGCACTTGAAATACTTACGGCAGCAAGCACGTCAGTAGAATATTTACCTGCAACAAATACATCACCTGCCATTATAAAAATAAATCCGACATGTCCCATAATAATTGGCAATGCAAGATTTATCAAATCTTTTATGTAGGTTTTATAACTTTTTTCCATTATTAAAGTTCCAAAGATTCTTTACTCAAATATCTGTCATTTCTAAAATCTGCCTGATAAGGTCTGGCATTTCTTATTGCATCAAGCCATTTAAAATATTGGAATTTGAAATCCTCTAAACTACGATTTATATACTGAATAGAAATATATCCGTCAAAAGACCTGATAACTCTGTATATATCACATTGAGCAGACATTCTTGCATTACCGACAACACATCGTGTTGCTATGGCATCATTTGGAGTAATTCTTTCATATTGATATTTTGCATAATCATTTAATGCTTCCATTTGAGCAGTTATTCGCCTTAAAAAAGCCAAAGGTGTTCTTGCCTGTGCATCGTGATATGCGTGAATAATCATTGCTTGAGTCCAATTTGTATAAGTTTCACCTGTGGGTACATATTGAACAATCGTTTCTGTTCTTATTTTTCTGTGATATGCAACATGCCAGTTGCCCGCACCATTAGGAAAATCAAAAGCAAGTGTTTGATATGCGGCAAAAGCAGCTCCTATTGAAAAAAATAAAATTAAACACAAACTATATATTTTTAAAAGGTGACTTTTCATTTGCAATTATAACCTCAACATTTTCTTTTATTAAATCTTGAAAAACTTTTTTAATCAATATTTCTGTTTCGAAATGCCCTGCATCAATAATAACTATATTAGAATCAATAGCACTATGATACTTTAAATCTCCTGTAACAAAGCAATCACATTTATTTTCGAGTGCTTCATTATATAAATCCATACCTGAACCTGCACAAAATGCAATTTTAGAAAGTTTTTGAATATTTTTATTATTTACAATTCTTGCATTTGGAGAAACTTTTTTAATTTTTTGAGCTAAATCTTTTACTGAAATATCAATATCCGCAATTCTTAAAAATTCACCTATCGGATGAGCAGTTAAGCCTATACTTTCAACAAAAGTATCTGTTGTACCGCCAAGTGCTTTATCCATATTTGTATGAGCAGAATATATATCAATAGTTGAAAAATTTATTGGCACATAAAACATCGGATGATGAGCAATAATCATATCACAATGCCTTTCGATTGCTTGATTAAAAACATCATCAGTAACAGTTAAGGCTATTAAAACTCTTTTAACTTCCTCTGAGGTTGTATCAACCTGCCAGCCCGAACAATCCCATTTTTCTTGCAATTCCGGCGGTGCAAAATGTTCAATTAAATTAACTAAATTATACTTGTTCATTTTTAATAATCTTTTCTATTTCAGAAACTGCCCTATCCACTTCATCATTCACAACTTGATAATGAAAATGCTTTGCATTTTCCATTTCAGATTTAACGGTATTTAATCTTTTTTGAATAGCATCTTCTGTTTCAGTTCCACGCCCCCTTAATCGTCTTTCCAACTCCTCTAAAGAAGGAGGCAAAATGAATATTAAAATAGCATTATCCATTTTTTCTTTAACTTGCAATGCCCCTTGAGTATCTATTTCAAGTAAAATATCTTCTCCATTATCAAGTCCTTGTTGGACAAATTTTTTGCTTGTACCGTAACAGTTACCTGAAAATTCAGCCCACTCTAAAAACTCACCTTTATTAACAGCCTGCATAAATTCATCACGTGTGAGATAAAAGTAATTTACTCCATGTTCTTCACCCGGACGCTTCTGACGAGTTGTGCAAGAAACAGATAACTTGAAATTAGGATTATTTTCCAAAAACTTCTTTATAACCGTACCCTTACCAACACCGGATGAGCCTGATATTACAAAAAGTTTTTTCACGATATTCTCCTATTGCTTAATAGCTTCCTGTTCTTCAGTTTTCACTTCAGCTGCTTCCATTTGTGCTTTTTTAGCTTGATGCGAACTGTATGCCAAAATAATTAAACACATAATTATACCGATAACTGCTGATGAAATCCAGAATATAACAGCACCCAACCAACCATTATTAAATTTTGCTTGGAACGTATCAATCATAAATCCTGTACCTGATGCTGAAAGAACAGCACCAACATAACCAAACATACCTGCAAAACCCAATGCGGCAGATGCTACTTGTTTTGATGTAGCTTCCAAAGCACAAACACCACCCAATAACAGTTGAGGGCCTGCCGTAAATGCACCGATTAATGCTGCTAAAATATAATCAAAGAAATCTATCTTGTTAATATGGAATAAAAATATACAAGTTCCTAATCCAATGAAGAAATAAATGTTAATCGGAATTCTGCTTCCTGATTTTGAACGATCAGAAAACCAACCCGCTGCAATGGCACCGATAGAGCCAACAACTGCTAACGAACTCAATTTTGCAGTTGCAATTGCTAACGTATCACCTTTATATTCCATTAAGTATTTTACAAACCAATCTTCCGTACCAAAACGAATTACATATACAAATGCATACGCAATAGACAATAACCACAAAATTTTATTACATACAATGAACTTTCTGAACATTTCAAAATAAGACATTTTTTGAATTTCAGCTTCTTTCTTTTCTTCAATAGGTTCATTTCTATAAATATCTATATCCGGCAAACCTATTGATTGAGGCTTATCTCTTAATGACCAGAATAGAATTAAACCTGTTATGGTAACAATAACAGCCTCAATACCAAAAGCCATTTTCCAACCCAATTTACCGATTAAAATACCTGATAACATTACTGTTGCAAATACACCCAATTGGTGAGAAGTTGACCAAATTGACCATTTCGTTGCACGTTCCGATTTTGATAACCAATAAGATAATGCTTTTGCAATAGGAGGGAAAATCATTGACTGAAACCAACCGTTAGCACCCCAAAAGAATGTCAATACCCACAAAAGTATTGTTGCTGAAGGTAAACCAAAAAATGAAACATGTCCCGGAGTAATAAATACCGCACTGAAAGCAAAACATAAATTTGCAATAGCCGAAATTATCATTGCGGTAGGTAAAAACGTTCTAACATTACTTCTGTCGGCTAAAATACCGTTACAAAATTTACCTATACCATAAGTCATATATAGTGAAGAACCTAATATACCAAGTTGCGTATTTGTATAACCTAAATCTTGTCCTATAAATG
>DFEL01000014.1 GCA_002369055.1 Cyanobacteria bacterium UBA3803 | reverse complement strand
CGTATTTTACAAAGCAGAGGCACGAACGAAGTGAGAGTCGAACATCAATAACAAAAATGTTGCAATTTTGTTTTGATGTGACGTTGCCGTTTACTGCGAGGGTGTATGTAGACAAAATTAACATAAGAAAAATTTAAAAAATTATTTTTTAAATTTCTAATGCTTGTTCATAAATTTGTAATTTTATAAGCTCTTGTTCTGAAAAACCAACATTTATAGCTTCTTTTTGCCAAGTTGATAATACATCCTTTAAATTCATAAGAATCTCTAAGGCTTCTCTTTCGGATGTAGAATATATACCAGAGTTTTCAATTAAATTTCTAATTTTGACCTTAACCATATCTACATTATATTCATATTTATTTTTAATTTCTTCTTGCGAACTATATCTGTACATTCCTACTGTTGTATCAAATTCCGGTGATAAATTCCAACCTGATTCCTTGTCAAATAAAAAAGCAACATTTGAAAGATGATCTTTTGTATTATTTACTGCGGTACGAAAGAGTTTTCTTTTGTAAAATTCTCTTAAATTTTTAGTTTTATTGCTTTTTGTAACATTACAAATGACCTGTGAAATACTTGTATCATCCGCATATTTATAAAACTTCTCTGCAAAATCTCTAAAATAAATTAATGGTATCCGTTTTTCTTTTTGACGATCAAAACGCTTTAACAATAGATATTTTAAATTACTCTGAGTTTGTTTTACTGAGAAATCTTGCAACTCTATATTAAATTTTTTTGCAAGATTTAAAGCTAAAATTTCTCTTTTAAGTTCATTTTCATTATCTAATAGCAAATTACTAATTTTGGCAATACATAAATTATTATTTTCATCAAATAAATTTATTTTAGGTTGATATCCTGATAAACCGGAAGCAAAAGCCAACAGACATTCTAAATCTAATTCCGTTGAATCATCTTTATGAATTTTATCAAAAATTTCTATACTATCATCTATTTGATTAACACTTGTTATAAGATTTTTTGAACAATTCATTACAAAATTATCATCGTTATTTATTTTATATCTGTATGAACCGCACCTTGTGTAATCATTTTGCATTGATAAATTAATTAAAAATGGTATTATATTGACTTTATCATTGATATTAATAAATTTTGGACCATCAAATTTTCTATCACGAAACCAAATAAGTAAATCCTCAAAGTTGAATAAAGAGTTCTCGATATAATTCTTTTTTGACAAGTAATATAATAAATACTCATTATAAAAATCTAAATTTTTAGTTAACCTATATAAAACAAATTGAAAATTACCAAACGTTGAAGATGAATAATGAACATCCCCATCTAAAGGCAATTCAAAATGTAAAGCAAATGCTAACGGATTATTGAGCCACTCTTCCGAATAAACAAATTGAGCAATATCACCAATTAATGACATTGTTCCCGTAAAATGGTCGATACCGTCAATATTATTATAAACTAAGACTTTGTCATTGCTACCCATATCTTAAATAATACACAAAAAATGGTATTTAACAACAATTATTCATAGTTTATTGCAAATATTATTATTCAAATAAATATTTTTCTTCAAGTTGTTTTAATCGTCCGCTATTGCGTTCTTTGGATAAAAATTTGTTGACATATTTTAACAGCATTTTATTTTCTTTGGGTAAAAGAATTCCTATTTGGCTTTTTGTAAAAGGTTTTTTGGCAAGTGGTACAGCTAATTTTTTATTTTTACTTGCATAAAAAATAGCCTCCGTTGTTTCTGTTATCATTACATCAGCCTTACCATTAGCAATAAGTTCAGGTATTTCCTGATTTATATCGTGAATTATCAATATTGCTTTTGGGAGTTTTTCTCTTGCAAATTTTTCATTCAATCCGCCGGGATTTTCCATAACTCTTACTTCCGGTTTATTTATTGATTCAAGATTAACATATTTATTTAAATCTTCTTTTCTGCATAAAACAGTTTTACCATTTCGCAGGTAACCATTTGACATTAATGCTTGTTTTTTTCTGTCATTGGTAATTGTTATGCCACATATTGCTAAATCAAATTTCCCGACAATTGTGTCCGCCATAAGTGTTGGCCAAGTTGTAGGAATATATTTTATTTTTACATTAAGGTCTTTTGCCAAATCTTCTATCAGCTCAACATCAAATCCGACATAAGTTTTTGTTTGGGGATTAAGATATGACATCGGCTGGTAATCACCTGTTGTACCAACAAGAATTTCACCACGTTCTTTAATTTTTTGAACTGTATCTTTTGTATTATTCAACTTATAACTCAAAATAAATACAAAAAGAAGCACACTTAAACTAATAAATAATATTTTTATAAATTTATTCATAAAATTAATCCTTTTGAAAACAATTTTATCAACAAATAAAATTTTATGCTAGAATAGCATTGTTAAGATTAAATGGAGTTCATTATGAAAAAATTTTTATCTGTTTTAGTAGTATTATCAATTATTTCTATAAGTTCACCTGCTTTTGCCGGAACACACGGAAAAAACGGTAAAGTTTCAGGACGTTCTGTTGGTGCAGGTGCATTATCACTAATTATTTGGCCTGGTATAGGACAAGCAATTAATGACCAAAGTTATGAAAAAAATCTGACACATGCATTGTTGGGTTTAACCGTCATTTTTAGATTTTGGTCTTGCTATGATGCCGTTGTAGATAGACAAGGCGGAGTTTGGCATAACAGAATATAATCATTTTATTTATTATTTTTGATTATATCCATAAGTGCTGATGAAATTACACCGATTAAAATACCGTGTAATCCAACACCGAAGATTGCGGTTAAACATCCTATAATTTTTCCACAAGTTGTTACGGGATATGTATCTCCGTAGCCTACTGTTGTAAATGTTACAATAGACCACCAAAAAGATGTTATCACACTCGAAAATGCTGCATTTCCGGTTTGGTTTTCCGCAAAATATATAGATATTGAAGAAATTATAACAGCCGCACCAAAAATAAACATCGTAACTATTAGTTCGTTTTTTCGTTTTACAAAAGCCTGTTTTATATTTTCAAAAGCATTTGAGTATCTGGTAATTTTCGCAACTCTAAACAGACGTAAAAGTCTTATCGCTCTCAAGAATGTTGTATTTACAGTTACAAAGGATAAATAAAAAGGTAATATTGCTGCTAAATCAACAAGCATATAAAACGAAAATATATCACTGATTTTTGCAAGTATTATTAATCGTAAAAAATATTCAAAGGTAAATATAGCAACAGAAAATATTTCAAAATAATTAAAAATTTCGGAAAATTTTGCGTTAATATTAACATCCGTCTGCAAAATAAATGCTATTAAATTCATAAATATTAATATCATCAAAAAATATTCTACAAATTTATTTTCCAAAAAATTGTTAATCGTTTTTTTCACTAATTTATCCTTTGTAAATATTATAAATAATACTTTAAGCACAAAAGACTCCCTTACGGAAGTCTTGTAACAACTGCCTTGAGTGTACGACATTATAACAGCTTTGTCAATATTTTACTAATCAACCGAGAATATTTCTTTAATATCGTCAATTGTAAGTGATTTTGTAATATTTCTGTCAACGGAAATTACGCTGTCAACAAGATTTCTCTTGATTGATTTAAGTTTTTGTATTTTCTCTTCAACCGTATTTTTAGTAATAATTCTGTACACAAATACTTTCTTTGTTTGACCAATACGGTAAGCACGGTCAGTTGCTTGGTCTTCAACAGCAGGATTCCACCAAGGGTCATAATGGATTACATAATCTGCACCTGTTAAGTTCAAACCAGTACCACCGGCTTTCAAACTGATTAAGAAAATTGGAATACTTGTTGATGAGTTAAATCTCTCAACTGCACCCTGACGGTCTTTTGTTTTACCCGTCAAGTATTCATAAGGTATACCTGTTCTTTCTAACCAACCTTTTATAATATCAAGCATGTCAACAAACTGGCTGAATAACAGTACTCTATGGCCTTCTGAAATAATTTGTTCAAGCATGCCCTTCAAGTGTTCAAACTTACCTGATTGAATATCACCTTTAACCATTTCTTTATCATACAAGCGAGGGTGGCAGCAAATTTGACGCAAGCGTAACAATGCTGAGAAGATTGACATTCTGCTCTTTTCAAGTCCATTTTGTTCAATAGATTTAAACAATTCTTCTTTTGTACTATCAAGCACATCAAGATAAAAGTCTTTTTGGTCAGGAGTCATTTCGCAGTATGCAATATTTTCAACCTTATCCGGTAAATCTTTTGCTACATCTCGTTTCATACGACGTAAAATAAACGGATAAATTTGCATTTTTAAACGTTTTTCAACAGTCTTATCGCCACGCTCCATAATCGGATTAACATATCTAAAGTTAAATTCTGCAACATTAAACAAGAATCCCGGCATTAAGAAATCAAATACTGACCATAATTCTTCAAGTCTGTTTTCAATTGGTGTACCTGATAAGGCAAGTTTATGCTCTGCATTCAATTGTTTTACAGACTGAGCAGTTTGGCTCATAGCATTTTTAATATTTTGAGATTCATCAAGTACCACATATCTGAATTTGATATCTTTTAGTTCTTCTATATCACGTCTTATCAAGGCATAACTTGTAATTACAATATCATAATTCGGAATTTCAGAAAACATATTTTTTCTGTCCACACCTGCCAGTTTTAGACAAGTTAAATCAGGTGTAAATTTTTGAATTTCAGATTCCCAGTTAAATACGACAGATGTAGGACAAATTACTAAAACCGGCATATCACCGTCTGTTTCTTTAGCTTTTTGAATTAAACTCAATGCCTGAAGCGTTTTTCCAAGACCCATATCATCTGCAAGAATACCGTTTAAGCCGTATTTGTACATAAACCATAACCAACTGAAACCTTTTGTCTGGTATTCACGAAGTTCGGCATGTAAGCCTTTTGGCATTTGTAAATCTTCTTCTGTTGAGAATGAGGAAATTTGCGACCAAAATTTTTGGAATTCTTCGCTTAAAACCAGTTCAAATCCTCTCGATTGTAATTCTTGAACCAAACCTGCACGATATGTTTTTACTAAAAATTTATTTTCATCATTCCTGTATGCATCAAATGAATTAAATGATTTCATCATTGCATAAATATCTTCCGCAGGATATTCAACAAATCCTAAACTTCTTACACGACTATATTTTTCATTATTTTGTATAGTTTCATATATTTCATCAAAATTAATCGTATCTTCACCAACTTGACCATATAACTGAATTTCAAAACTATCTTTTGAATCTTCTGAAAAGTCGATTTTTGCACACATTTTAAAAGGTTCTTCCACAAGTTTAAAAAAGCTTATATCATCTTTTTCTTCAAAAACCCAACCTTCACCTGCTTTATTCATATAATAATTATAAAAATCAATGGCATTTTCTTTATCCATTGCAAGATTGTTTGTCTGCATTGGGACAAACCTGCATGCAAGAAGCATTTGATACGCTTCAATTTCGTGTCTTATGTTACGTTTAACCCAGTAAACCATATCATCTTCTTTACGTTTTACCGTAACATAAGGTGTTTTCTCCGCTGTTTTTGAAAAAGGAACTCTTACACCATCATATTCAAATTCCAATGATGCTTTCAACGATTGGTCATAATCTATACCAAGAGTTACAATTTTCTTTGGCGGACGCTGTTCAAGGAATAGTTTACTGATTGTTTCTGATACTTCAACATCAATTACTTCTTGTAATTTTGGTAATTCTTCATATATAAACTTACCTCCTTCAGCGTCTTTCAAATCTGTAAATGTAGATTTAATAAGATTTTGAGGTAAAACATTCATTGAAACATTTGTTGGGAATATAACATTTTTGTATCTTCCCCATTTGATTTGTCTTGAAAAATATCTCACTTCCTCAAACGGTATAATATCATCCTTATCAGGTCTTTTCCAATATAATTCCAACATAATGTTGCCATTTTGAGAACTGTTTACGGATAAAACTAATCTCCATTCTTGGTTTGTAAATTTAATTCTGTTTTTTGTTTTTTCATCAAGAACTTCATCTGCTACTGCCAATAATGGAAACATTGGTGCAAATTTTGGTATAGGTATATCATACCAACCGGCTTTTTTGTCTTGACGTGCAGTTTTTAAAATTTGTTGAAAAACCGCAACTTCAACCCTTTGAGAATCATTTATAACAAAATTAGGGTCATTTTTTTGTGCTTCAAGCAAACCAAGTAATATAGGTTCAATAGCTCTTACTACTTTTCCTGTTGCTCTTGACATTACAAGAACAGAGAAAAAATTAGGTTTTCTTTTCGGATTAAAGTGAAATATATAATTTCCTTTTGGTGCTTCGTCCAAAGTTGTATTTTCATCACTGTAATCAGCCTCAATACCAAATTTTGTTTCAAGCCAATCTTCGTAGGCATGTTCATCAATGGCTTTTATTGCAACTGCAACTGCATGCTTACACCATTCTTCTTTTAGCGGGCAATTGCATCTTGCTTCAACTTTGTTTTTTTTGAAAATTAAATCAGTATTATATGAATCTTGAAAACTACCTTTAACCTTACCCATATAAAAATTTTTTTCAGGATAAGATTCTAGTATCATGTCCTTTGTATAATACTCGTATCCTCTTCGCCAGCTACCTGCTGTTGCATTATCTTTTAAATATTTGAAATTAAATTCAGGAGCACCCATTCTAATATAGGCTTCACTTTCTTTTTCTTACTTAAGGGTGTAACAACGGTTTAAGTATATACATACTATTACTCTTAAGATTACCGTAATTAAATTATTGCACGAAAAATTTTAAATGCAAGCAAAAAATACTTTAAATGTATGATTTTCAAATTTATATTATAATAGTAATATTATCCTATATATTATACATGATGAGATATGGGGGATATGTAGAATGCCACAAGCGGCAAGAAAGCAACAATCATATTCAAGAACTTACGGATATCCGAGAGCATATTCTTATACGGATGTACCGGTAAAAGCAGTTCCTACAAAACATCCTAAAAAACGAATACAAAATGCTATAAAAGCAAAAAATAAAACCCAAAGAAAAAGAGTTAATCCGATTGCTCAATTTATATCTTTGACTATTTTGGCTTGCATTGGTTATTTCATTTTACCAACAGCATTCAATGATATTACAATGCCGCTTTTAACCGGTAAACAAAAATATTCCCATGTAAAAACAAATTATTATAAAATGTTATTCCCAACAACTAATTACATGCATAACACTATTTTTAACAACAGACGTGCAATGGCACCGGTTCAAACCAAAAAGCCTCTAATGACTCCATTATACAGAACAGAAGAACTAACCGCACTTGAAACAAGCTTGCAAGAATTAATGAAAAAATATCCGTCTATAAAACCGGCTATTACAGTTTGGGATTTTAACACCGGTAAATACGTTGATATTAACGGTTCTGAAATTTATTCAGCTGCAAGTATTATTAAAGTTCCTGTTTTAATCAGTTTATTCAAATCTATTGAAGAAAATAAATTATCTATTTATGATGAAATGTATTTAACAAATTATTATAAAGCATCTGGTTCAGGTAATTTACAATATCACGCAACCGGCAAAAAACTTACAATAGATCAACTTGCTAAAACAATGATTCAAGATTCTGACAATTCTGCAACCAATATGCTTATGTCAAAACTTGGCTCAATGACCTCAATAAACACTGATATAAGACAATGGGGTATCAAAAATACGCACGTTCAAACTTGGCTTCCTGATTTAAAAGGAACAAATTATACAACAACAAATGACATGGCAACAATGCTGTTTAATCTTGATAATCCAAGCTTTTTAAGTATTAATTCAAGAGAATATATTGTTGATTATATGAGTCACGTTAAAAATGACAGACTTATACCTCAAGGTCTTGGTACAGGTGCAACATTTTTGCATAAAACAGGAGATATAGGTTCTATGCTTGGCGATGCAGGTATTGTGTTTATGCCTGACGGAAGAAAATATATTGTAGTTATCATGGCAAACAGACCTTATAACTCACCACAAGGTAAATTCTTTATTCAACAAGCATCTAAAATAATTTATACTTACATGTCACATTTAAGTTAATTTACAAGTTTATATGCTTTCTTTAAGTTCATAATTTTTTCGTAAGACACTTCTATACAATTTTGAAGTGTCTTATCTTTTAGTGCCTTTTGAGCAATGTTTTCAATAATATTAATAGTTTTATCGTCTGAATATCTGTATAAAAACATATTTACACCTGCTCTTATTGACATTTCACAAGCATTATCATAATTATCTAATGCTTTCATTACCATATCATCAGAGCAAATTACACCTTGATAATACTTTCTTAAATAACTAATAGCATTTTTACTCAAAGATGAAGGGATAACTTCATCATCAAAACATGTACAATGCAAATGGGCAACCATGACTATATCTGCTAAATTTTCTTTTATCAATGTTTTAAATGGTTTTATATGTTTTTCTTCCATTTCGCTTAATGACAAATCAATTCTTGGTAAAGTTAAATGACTGTCACAATTTGCATCACCGTGACCCGGAAAATGTTTTATACACGAAATTATATTATTTTTTCTATATATATTTATTACGGTTTTTGCACCTTCAATAACTTCATCAGGATTTGAAGAAAATGCCCTTTCTCCTATAATCGGATTTTTAGAATTTGTGTTTACGTCACAACACGGTGCATAATTTAAATTTATTCCATATTCTTTTAGTTCTTCTGAAATTTTTTGAGTTTGTGCTTCTAAAAAATTCAGACCTTTTTCATAAGCAAATTTTGCACTTAAATATCTCTTACCGCCCCAAATATTTTCAGTTCTTTCAACTCTGCCTCCCTCTTGGTCAATAGAAAAAAAAGGCATGGTTTTGGCATGGCATGACAAATCTTTTATTAAATTTTTAAAATCCTCTTTTGATTGTATATCATCTTTGAAAAAGATAACACCACCAAGTCCTTTATTTAAAGCACTTTTAAGGTTATCACCTTTACATCCGAGCACAAACATTTGATACAACTTTTGTATGATTTCCATACAAATAATCATACATTTAATTGAGGTCAAATTGCAAGTTTTTTTGTATCATATAAACACAAGGGGACGGGTAATGAAAAAATTATTAATACTAACTTTATCAGCGATATTTGTAATTGTTGCATTTACAATGGATGCTTCAGCAGCCAAAAAGGCAAAAAAAATTAGTGCCGAAGACATGGATGCCATGACAACAACAATTGATACACTAACAAAAAAAGTCTATGGACACGCTTTACTATCACCTGAGGATAATCAAAATTTGATTGAAGTAAAAATTAAACTTGATAATCAAATGCTTATGGCACCTGATCCAAGTTTAGCACCATTGTATTATAAAGCAGGAGATTTATACAAAAAAAGAGAAATGAAACAAGAAGCAGTTGAATGCTATCAAACAATTTTAGAAAACTTTGCAGATACAGCATTAGCACCAAAAGCACGTACGGCACTACGTTCAATGGGAATACAAGTTGCGGATCCTGTTCAAAAAGCAGCGTCCGAAGATGAGGAAGAAGAATAAGATAGGGATAGGTAATTAACAGACAATTTTTTAGGCGATTTTGCTTACAAAATCGCCTTTAATTTTATCTATACAACAGAAAAGCGGCACAAGCAATGCTTGTGCCGCTTTTTAATTATTCAAAAACTATTTTACTAATTCTTTGAATTTTTTACCTGCTGA
>DFEL01000060.1 GCA_002369055.1 Cyanobacteria bacterium UBA3803 | reverse complement strand
TATATCAAGCAGGAAATATCTGCTTCTACGTAGCCGGATTTGTTTTTGTACCAATACACGGTGGCAGAGCAAAACTCTCACCTGAAGAAACTTTTACTGTATTTTACGAAACAAATTAATCTGATTTTTGTTACAAAAGTAACAAAAATATTGTAAAAAAATAGCATATTTTATTTTTTAGTTGTATTATGAAAAATATAAATGTAAAATTAACACTAAATAGGTTTAAAAATGAGCGTACTAGAAAAGATTAGAACAAATTTAGAAAAAATGGATAGTAAGTTAGAAGAAGAAAAAAAGATGAATAACGATTACAAATCAGATGCGGAACTTCTTGAAATAGATAAAGAATACTGCACTTACGGGGATAAAATTCATAGTGAACCCGTACCAAAAATATTTAGAGATTGTAACGGTATTTACATGTATGATTCCGAAAATACACCTTATTTAGATTTACAAATGTGGTTTGCAGCATGTAACTTAGGTTACAAAAATAGAAGAATTAGAGATGCTGTTGTTAATCAAATAGATACATTACCACAAATTTCATCAAATTTCTTATATGATTACAAAGTATTGTTATCAGAAAAAATTGCAAAAGCAAATATAGAAAGATTTAATGAAAAAGGTAGAGTTCATTTTAACGTAGGTGGTTCACAAGCAACGGAAGATGCCTTAAAACTTATTAGAAATTATACACATAAAAATAGAATGTTTTCATTCTACGGTGGTTTCCATGGCAGAACATTAGGTGCAAGCTGCTTAACAGCAGGTTACAGATATAGAGAACCATTCGGTCATTTTGGTGATGAAGCTCATTTTGTACCATATCCATACTGTTACAGATGCCCTTATGGAAAGCATTGTGATTCTTGTAATTACTACTGCGTTCAACAATTAAGACGTGAATTTGAAGATAATTGTGCTGGTTTGTATGATCAAAGCACAAAACAATCTTCAATCGGAGCATTCTTTATTGAGCCGGTTCAAGGTTCAGGAGGATATATTGTTCCACCTAAAGGATACTTCAAAGAATTGAAAAAAGTTCTTGATGATTTTGGGGTATTACTTGTTGATGATGAAATTCAAATGGGATTTTATCGTACAGGTAAATTGTGGGCAATAGAACACTATGAAGTTACACCTGATGTAATAACATTCGGTAAATCATTAACAAACGGTTTAAATCCTCTTGGCGGTATGTGGGCAAAAGAAGAATTAATTAATCCTGAGGTATGGCCAACAGGAAGAACTCACTCAACATTCTGTAATAACCCAATCGGAATGAGAGCAGGGTACGAAGTAATGAATACTTTTGAAGAAGATGACTTTGAAACACAAGTTGCACAAAAGGGTAAATACTTCTTAGACGGTTTAAAAATGCTTGAAAAGAAACATAAACGTATTGGTATGGTTGATGGTCTTGGTCTTGCATTAAGAATTGAATGTGTAACAGAAGACGGTTACACACCTGACCCTAAATTAAGCCACGACATATTATCCGAAGGATATAAAGGTGACCTTCAATATCAAGGTAAAAAATGTGGTTTAATTTTAAACAAAGGTAGTCATTATAATAATTCCTTGACATTAGTTCCTGCGGTTACAATTTCTTATGCGGAAATTGATATGGCTGTTGAATTAATTGACCAATTATTTACGAGGTTATCATAGTGGCAGAAAGTATAGACTTTGAACTGCTGCACGAAGATATAAAAGACATTAAAAATAAAAAGGCTGTATTGTTATTTCACGGATTAACAGGCAGCCCTTTTGAAATGAAAAAATATGGCACTTTTTTACATAAACAAGGTTTCGATGTATTTTGCTATTCTTTTCCTGGACATGGTGACAGAATAAGCGAAATAGAAACAGTTACTTGGCAAGATTGGTGCGAGTTTGCACAAGAAAAATATAACAAGTTAAGAAAAAATTATAATCAATTTTTTGCATCAGGCTTATGCTTAGGTGCTGCAATGGCAGTTTACTTGGGCGAACATAATAAAGATTTAACAGGAATTGTAGCATTATCAACAACACTATTTTTAGATGGCTTTTGCATACCTTGGACAGTATCATTATTACCTGTTGCTCTTAACACAGTTACAAGATACTACTACACTTTCCCGGAAGATGATTGCTTTGGTGTAAAAAACGAAAAAACGAGAAAAAGTTTAGCAAAAGTAATGTCTAAAGCAGATGTTGGTATGGATAATTATCCGCTGAATTGTGTTTTGGGATTATTGAAACTTTCTAAAAATGTAAGAAAAAATTTAAAAAAAGTTACTTGTCCTATTTTATGCATTCATTCAAAATATGATAACCTAGCAAGCACAAAAGGTGCAAAAATTGTCATTAAAAATGTTTCTTCAACCATAAAAAAATATGTAGAACTAAATGATAGTTACCACATGATATTGTATGACAACGAAAAAGTATTTGTAATGAATACTGCGATAGAATTTTTGAATGAAATTATACAAAAAACAAAAATACAAGAATTGGAAACTGTATGAAAACTTTAACGTTAATTTCTCTTTTGATAAATATTATAGCAATTTTAGCACTCACAATCGGACTTTTTGGAAATATCAGACAATCTTTTGACCCTAAGAAAAAGGCAACCGTTGGACTATTTATAGGTATTTCAATGTATCTGTATATTATTTTACTTTTAATAACAGGACTGTTTGGTATAATAAATCATCATTATTATTTGGCAATATTGCTCATTTTTGCAATAATACCTTTCATTTTAGGGCATTATTCCAGCTTCAATAAGCTAAGATTATATACAATTTACCAAATTATTTCATTCATAATCAGTTCAACATTATTGATATACGTATATTTTGTACTTTAAGTTTGTAAACAATTGTAAAAATATTATTTTTTCATAATAAAAATTGTTATAATGGTAATAGTTATTACTTTTTTGGATAGATAGCAATGGCAGACGAAAATAACAATAATAACAAAGAGCAAGAAATAAACATTGGTATAACAAATACTGCAACTAAGAGATATAACACGTACCAAAACAATGGTACGTTATATACGACTACGGGCAATATTGATGATTCAAAAGAAAAAGTATTTAACAATACCTATACACTTGCCTCTACAAGTACAGTAAATAACGTAACCTTATTGGATTATACAGATGCCGTTGTAAAAAAAGGAAGTGAAATAAGTTCTTCTTTAACCAGAACTGCTGATTATTATATCTATGGTGCACCTCAAAAATGGATTTTAGATACACATCAACAATACAATAACTGCGGTGTAGATTCAGCAATGAATATTGTTGCAACAGCAGGCAAAATAAAAATTACAGATGAAGATAGTGTAGAAAAAGATTTTACATACAAATATTGGCAAAAGAAATTTTGCGAAGACGCACCTGAAATTGACGTATTTGATGAACCTGACGGTGGAACATTATATAAAGACAGATATTATATATTGAGCGACAATAATATTCCCTCCGTTAATTTTGGAAACTACATAGATATATCACAAGATATTGATGTTACACAAGATTGGTTAGAAAATGTCTTTCCTAAAACATCCCAATATAAAGAAGTTCAAGTATATGAACAAAAATATAATGAGTACTACCAAAAATATGAAGAAGCCGAGAAAAATCTTGATATAGAAGGCATGGAAAAATATGCCAAGTTAATGACGGAAACTTATTTTGCTGCTCAATCAGTAATTTCAGAATCTTGGGTTTCTTATACCAAAGAACAAAGTTTATATCAATTCAATATGAACAGTATGAATGATATAGCTGCTTTGGTCAAAGAAGGTAAAGGTTTTATAGCAGGCGGTGATGCTGCATATCTTTGGGGTAGTACAACAGCAGAAATAAACCAAATGCACGAAAATAGCGGAGGCTACATAGGTCACGCTGTTTATGTTGTAGGTGCGGTATACGATAAAAATAACAAGCTTTCAGGATTTTTCATACAAGATACCGGTAATAGCGACATAGATGTAACTTTGCAATATATTTCAAAAGAAAATTTATACAAATTTATAACCTGTGGCGGTACAAACTTTTGGTTATACACAACCGAAATGAATGTTACATCTCAACCGATAAGAGAATGGGCAGATAAATTAAATTTAACAGGTAATAATAAAAACAATGTTTTAACGGGTAACAAACAAGATAATGTTATTAAAGGTTTAGGCGGTAATGATACTCTCGTTGGCGGTAAAGGTAATGATACTCTTTATGGCGGTTCTGGAAACGATGTATATCAAATCGGAAAACACGACGGAAAAGATATAATTCATTTGGATTCCGGTGCTGATACGATTTTATTCAAAGATTCAGAAGAATCAATGGATATTCGTACAATGGAATTTTTGGCTGATGAAGGTAATCTTATTATAAGATTTAACCCTGTAAGAGATGCTGAAACAGGTGAAATTACTGATTATGCTTCAATAATTGCTATTAAGGACTATTTTAAAGGCAAAGTTCACAAATTACTTACAACTGTTATTGACGACGTAAAAACATATATCTTAGAAGAATTTTTAAAAGGAAAAATCAGTATAGACGTTGACCCGGGAAGTTCAAATGATATTTATGGTACATTTTTAGGTGAAAATTTTGTAACAGGAGATTTTGAAGATACCATAAGAGGCGAAGGCGGCGATGATACAATACGTACCGCAGGCGGTGATGATATACTTTATGGTGGTTCAGGAAGTGATATTTTAGATGCCGGAGATGGTGATGACACTATTTATGGTGATAAATATGATGAAGAAAATGATTATGACGGTGATGAAACTGCTAACGATATAATTACGGGTGGCAAGGGTAATGACCACATATACGGAGAAGCAGGACACAATCAAATTATATTCCATAATGGCGATGGAAAAGATATTGTATATGTAGGAACCGGTATTGATGTTCTAGTATTTAAAGATACAACTACAAAAATTACTGATTTTGCTGTAATTAGAGATGAAGATAACGCTGATAATCTTGTTATAAAATATGGTGATAGAGATGATGCAGGCAACTTTAGCGATTCTGTAATAATAAAAGATTATTTTGCACTTGACGGTGAAGTTTCCGTTAAATCAATTGTTGACGCTAACGGTGAAATATATGACCTTAATAACATAATTTATGATTTTGGTCTTGCAGAAATTAATGGTGTATTTGATGAAGATAACACTCTTACAGGTTCATACCTTGCAGATACAATAACAGGTTCAAACAAAGATGATGTAGTAACCGCAGCCAAAGGTAACGATATTATCGAAACTGATGCCGGTAATGACTCTATTGATTCAGGTGACGGAAATGATTATGTCGATGCAGGCATAGGAAACGATACCATTGATGCGGGAGCCGGCGATGATATAATATACGGCGGTATTGGTGCAGATTCTATTAAAAGCGATCAAGGTGACGATTATATAGAAGGTGATGTTGGAAATGACTACATTGATGCAGGTAGCGGTGATGATGTAGTTTTTGCAGGAAACGGTGACGATACAATTATTGCAGGCAGCGGTAATGATGAAGTTATCGGCGGTAAAGGCAACGATTACATATACGCAACATCAGGCAACAACAGTTTCATCTTTAACGATGGCGATGGTAATGATACGATAGAATCAGGTAACGGAACAGATACCGTTGTATTTAAAGACACAGCTTATGACGATTTAAAATTCTATAATTCGGAAGGTAATTTAATTATAACTTACGGCTTAGGAGATTCCGTAACTTTAAAAGATTATTTTACACCTGACGTTGAATCATCAATAAAAAGTATTATTGATGCAAACGGAGATTCTTATTACATAAAAAATCTTCTTGATAAAGTTCAAATTGAAACTTCTGATGTAAATCCAAATTATGTTAATGGTACATATCTTGATGACACAATAAATGGTGGTAGTGCGTCAGATACACTTTATGGAAATTCAGGTAATGATATCCTTTATGGTTTTGACGGCAACGATTATCTAAACGGCGGTGCCGGCAATGATTTAATATACGGTGATGAAGGTAAAGATACCATTTATGGTGAAAAAGGTTACGACACAATATATGGCGGAACAGAAGATGATTTGATAAATGGCGGAGCAGGCGAAAATGAAATTCACCTGTTTGTTGGTGACGGTAATGATACAATTGAAGCAGGTGGCGGAACTGATATCATTATCTTTGAAGATTTTTATTTTAAAGATTTACAATATTTCAACAGCGGTAAAAACTTAATAATTAAATACGGAAATAATTATGAAGATTCTATTACCATAAAAGATTATTTTAATGATGAAGTTACAAATTCAGTTCAAAGGATTATAGGTAAATTTGATGATGAATTAACCGTATCCAGAACTCTTGATTTTATCCTTAACGGTCAAGATAACATTATCAAAATTGACGGAGAACAAAACACTAAAAATAAACTTGACGGTACAAAGTATAATGACAGCATTATTGGTGGAGAATTACAAAACACTCTTAAAGGCTATAACGGCAACGATACCATTATTGGAAATGTTCATCGTGATTTAATATATGGCGGTAATGGAGATGATTACATTGATTCCGGCTCACATTATGACACAATATATGGTGGTGCCGGCGACGATACAGTGTATAGCGGTGCAGGTAATGATGAATTATACGGTGAAGCAGGAGAAAATCATTTTTACTTCACTCCGGTAACTGTTGATTATGACCATAATGACGAAGAATATAACAATAATGACACCATTTATTCAGGTACAGGAAAAGACTCTCTCCACTTTGAAGGTGTTGCATACAACGAATTAAAATTCAGACATATCGGCAATAATTTGGTTATAGAATACGGAGAACCAAATGAGGACGGCATATATAATAATTCCGTAACTATTGCAGATTATTTTAAACTAAAAGGCAATGTTTCAATTAAAACATTATATTGCTGGAATAGTGAAACAGGCAGAGAAGAAGATTACAACTTAGCATCATTGCTTGAGGATAGTTATGTATCAACGGTATTAACCCAAAATAAAAAGAATAGCTTTACAGGAACCGCCATCAGCGACACAATTACCGGTGGAACACTGGCAGATTCAATACGTGGGGCAGCAGGTAATGATACTATTGACGGCGGTGCAGGTGCTGATAGCTTATTTGGTGATGCAGGAAACGATATACTTTATGGTGGATTTGATAATGATTCAATAGAAGGCGGTGCCGGCAACGATAAATTATATGGAAACGACCAAAATGACACAATCAAGGGCGGAGATGGTAACGATTTAATATATGGCGGCACAGGTAATGATGCTTTATACGGTGATGCAGGTACAAATAATTTCTATTTTGCATCCGGTGACGGAAACGATACTGTATATTCAGGCAAAGGTACTGATATATTAAATTTCACAGATATTAACTTTTCTGATATGAGCTTTATCAGAAGCGGTTACAATTTAATAATAAGATACAGTGGCGGTTCCGTAACATTATTAAACTATTTGAAATCTACGGTAAAATCTTCCGTTAATACAATCGTAGACAAAAATGGCAAAAGTTATAATATCAAAACCAAAGGTACTATTACCATAAACGGAACGAGTCACTCTGCAAACAAAATTACAGGAACAATTATGCCTGATAGCATAACGGGAGGTTTGTATGCAGATACGATATCCGGTGGCGACGGCAATGATAAAATTTATGGCGGTGATGATAATGATAGCATCACAGGTGATAACGGCAACGATATTCTTATTGGCGAAGAAGGCAACGATACAATAAAAGGCGGTGCAGGTAACGATAAAATATATGGTGGCGAAGGCAACGATAAGTTATACGGAGATGCAGGTAATGATACCTTCTATTTTGATAATGTTGCCGATGATATGAACGGCTCTGATACCGTGTACTCAGGTTCAGGTAATGATGTTTTAGATATATCTGAAGTTGATTTTTCAGACATGGAATTTGCAAAAAGCGGAAGTAATCTTGTAATAAAATATGGCGGACACCAAAAAGTTACGCTATACAATTATCTTGCAAATACAAGTTCATCAATAAAAGAAATTGTAACTGCAGATGAAGGCAAAATAAATATTATTAAAAAAGCCACACTTAATCTTGATTATTCGACATCAAGCAGTGCGGCAAATATTGCAGGCACATTCTTAAATGATTTAATCTCAGGTTCCGCATATAAAGACACTATTAAAGGTGGTGCAGGTAACGATACTATTTATGGTGGTGCAGGTAGTGATAAACTATATGGACAATCGGGAACAAATTTATTCCTTTTTGAAAACGGAAGCGGCAAAGATACTGTTTATTTGGGCAGTGGAAATGACAAATTCCAATTTATTGATTTAAATTTATCAGATTTAAATATAGAACGAAATGGTGATAATTTAGTAATTGAATATGGTGATATAAATTCTGAAGGCAATTACAAAAATGCCGTAACAATATCCAATTATTTTAATTACAATGGTATTGTATCAACAACAACTATAATTACGGAAGATGAGCCAAATGGTGTTAATTTGGCAGAATTATATAATTCTGTTGCAAACTTTAAGAAAATAACAGCAGATGATAAAACAAAAGGAACGTTAAAAACAAGTAACAACGATGAAAAAATTTCTGCAAGTGGCAGAAAAGCAGGCATTAAAATATATGCCCTAAACGGCAACGACAGTATAACAGGAAGCAAAAACAAAGATTTTATATACGGTGGTTTAGGCGATGATACCATATTTGGCGGAAAAGGTAATGACGCACTATATGGGGAAGCAGGAGTTAACGTATTCCAATTCAAGTCCGGCGACGGAAAAGACACCATTTATTCAGGAAAAGGATACGATAAAATAGATTTATCGAAAGCCAATGTTACAAAAATCAATAATACCGGTTCAAATGGTGTTTACTTCACAAGAGTTGGCAACAACCTGATTGTAAATTACGGTAACAAAGATACAATAACATTGCTAAATTATATGAAAAGCACATCAGTAAAATCTGTTATTACAAAAGATGGCAAGGAACATAATTTATCAAAAGAAGCATACATTTTATTCAACAACAGCAATTTAACAAGGAGAGTTTACGTTGTCGGTACAAAGTTAAATGACAGTATTGTTGGTGGTAAGCAAAATGACATCTTAAAAGGCGGAGCAGGTGATGATATTATCACAGGCGGAAAAGGCAATGACTCTTTGTATGGTGAAGCAGGAAAAAATATTTTTATATTTTCTAACGGCGACGGCAACGATACAATATATTCAGGAGCAGGTACAGACACCGTAAAATTTAATAATGTTGATATTAGCAGCTTAAAATTTACTAATGATTCAAAAAATAATTTAGTGATTAAATATGGTTCAAGCAGCATAAC
>DFEL01000091.1 GCA_002369055.1 Cyanobacteria bacterium UBA3803 | reverse complement strand
TGGGATTTAAACGAAAAAACAGAAAACAGATACCAATTAGTATACGAAATTTCAGAACTTGCAAAAAAATTGGTTGACGAAAATCAAGCAAGAAAAGCAAGAGAAGATTTCGGATTTGATGAATACGGATTTGAAAATTCATCATATAAAAAAGAAAATCCTGTTGAACACGCTATTATGGTTAAATATTCAGAAGAAGATGAAGACAGTCTTGTTGGTTAATATACCAACAAGTCTTTTTAGTGTTAGGTACATTTAGGAGAAAAACAGATGCATTTACAAGATACTGTAAAGTATATTAATGAAAAAACAAACAACTTTGAACCGGAAATAGCACTAATTTTAGGTTCCGGTTTGGGAGATTTTGCTGATGATTTCAGTGATTTTGTCATCCCTTACGGTGATATTCCCGGATTTGAAGCCTCAACCGTAAAAGGACACAAAGGTCAATTAGTTTTTGCAACAATATGCGGTAAAAAAGTTGTTATGATGCAAGGCAGATATCACTATTACGAAGGACATCCTATCGACAGAGTAGTTTATCCCGTAAAAGTATTTAAAAAATTGGGTGTAAAAAACTTAATTGTAACAAATGCAGCAGGCGGAATCAACAGAGAATTTGAAGCATCAGATTTAATGTTAATTACTGATCATATTAACTTTATGCATGTAAATCCGCTTATTGGACCAAATGATGATGATTTAGGTCCAAGATTCCCTGATATGACTGAAGTTTATAAAAAGGATTTACAAGAGTTAGCATTATCAGCAGCAAAAAAATTAAACGTAAATCTAAAAAAAGGTGTATATATGGCATTAACAGGCCCTAATTACGAAACACCTTCCGAAACAAAAATGGTTAAATTGTTAGGTGCTGACGCAGTTGGTATGTCAACAGTTCCTGAAGCAATGGTAGCAAATTACTGCGGTATAAAAGTTTTGGGTATAAGCTGTATATCTAACGCTGCCGCAGGAATTACAGGTGAAGTTCTTTCCCACCAAGAAGTTATTGAAGCTGCTAATGCTGCTAAAAGCAAATTCAAATCTCTATTATTAGAAATAATTAAAGGTATGTAATAAAATACTCATAAAGCATTAGAAAATAGGGCACAAAAACAGTTGCCCTATTTTTTTATCTTTTGTTAAGAATTTTATTTCTATTGTAGAATTATATTCCGGTTTGGAATATAATTCTGATATGGGAAATTTAAATGAAAAAGTTGATGAATTAAAGAAAAAGTTAATATTAGAAACAGCAAGCGAATATTTTAAAACATTGGGTTATGGAAAAACTCAAATTGATAAAATTTCAAAAGATTTAAATATCGGTGTTGGTACAATATATGGATATTTTAAATCTAAAGAAGGTTTATTTATTGCATGGCTTCAAAACATTATCAATAATGTATATGAACAGATGAAAGACGGTTGTTCAAAAGTAAACACACCAATAGAAAAACTTGCTGTTGTAATTGAATATAAAGTTAATTACTTTGAAAAAAATCGTGTTACCGTAAAAAGTTACATGGAAAATAACCAGTTATTTTTACGTGGAATTTCCAGAAGAAAAGAACACCCAATGGCAGTAATTCTTGAATTTTGTGCTGATATTATAAAAGAAATAAAACCAATGGATGAACAGGAAGCATATTTGCTTGCAAATATCTTTGACGGAATTATAAACACATACATTGAATGTTCTTTGGAAGATGAACAATTATTTGATAAAAAAGATGAAATATTAGAAAGATTTTTAAGGGTTGTTGGAGTATAGATGAAAAAATTTTTAAACATAATTTTAATAATTTTATTTCTTTTTTGCAACAAGTCTTATGCAGCAGAAGTTCAAAAAGGCGGAGTTGAACACGTAGAATTAACTTTTGAACAGGCTTATGAACTTATGCTTGAAAATAACAATGCTTTAAAGGCATATAACGAAGCAATACAAAAAAGTAAATACGAAAAAAGGTCTGCAATAGGTCAATTTTTCCCAAAAGTCGGCATGAATGCGACATATTTGCATTTTTCAGATGACATGACCTTAACTTCCTCAGGAGCAATGAAAGTTGGTACAACTCCAATATCTTTCAGTGCTAACACTTTAATTCAAGACCGAAACGTATTTACATTTGGCGGTGCAGCAGTGTGGAACATATTTACCGGCGGTAAATTACTTTCTAACCACGCTGCCGCACGTGCTAAATTAGAGGCATCTAACGAAAAATATCGAGAAATAAAAGATAATTTAACTCTGGAACTTGTTAAAAGATACTACGGATTAAGACTTGCAAGAGATGTTGTAGAAGTAAGAAAACAAGTAGCAGAAGGTATAGAGCAACATTTAAAAGATGCTAAATTATTAGAAAAAGAAGGATTTATATCGAAAGCCGAACGATTACATGCAGAAGTTGCTTATGCAGACGCAATGAGAGATTATAAAGCCTCAATGCGTAATGCTAATGTAATTGAAGAAGGCTTAAAAACATTAATTAAAGCAAAAGATGTAAATTTGAAAGATGTATATATCGAACCGGTATCTTTATTATTTGTTTATAATAACAGCCTAATAGACTTAGCTGCAATGAAAGAAAATGCACTTGAAAACAATCCTCAATTAAAACAATTGCAAGCCAAAAAGAAAGCTATGAATGCAAAATATCATGCAAAAATGGCTAATTATTCACCAACAATAAGTCTTGTGGCTTATGATATCGCAGCAGCAAGTCATTTATCGGAAGCAGTACCAAGAGCAGCGTTTGGTGCTACTGCAAATTGGCTTATTTTTGACGGTTTATCAAGATATAATGATGTAAAAGCTGCTGATAGCGAACGAAAAATGGTTGATTTTGAAATTGAAGATGCCAAAAATAATATTGAAAGTCTTGTTATTAAGCAATATCAAGAACTCATGAAAAATAAAGAGCAATATGACAGTTCGGTTAAATCGTTAGAAAATGCTAAAGAAGCACTTAGAACAGCAAGTTTAGCTTTTAAAGAAGGATTTGGAACATCATTACAAGTGACAGATGCACAAATGATGTTGTCAAAAGTTAAAATTGAAAGATTGAATGCGGTTTATAATTATGATATTAATTTAACAGATTTGTTAAAAACAAATGGCGATACAAATTCAATTTTAGAATATATCAAAACATCTGCTCAAGAAAAATATTAGGTGGGGAATAAAATGAATAAGAAATTTGCATTAATATTTATACTTGTAATAATAGCATTATTAATAGGTATATATGTGTTTAATCAAGAAAATTCAATGATTTTGCAGGGTGAAGTTGAAGTAAAAACAATAGATTTATCTTCAAAACTAACAGGCAGAGTTAAACGAATTAATATTAAAAAAGGTGATAAAGTAAAAAAAGGTGATGTCTTAATAGAATTGGATACACCTGAAATTGATGCAAAAGCACAACAAGCAAATGCTACACTTGTACTTGCAATGGCACAACAAGAAAAAGCCTATAACGGAGCAAGAAATGAACAAATAGCAATGGCAAAAGCTGCATTAGACTTGGCTCAAAAAACTTATAACAGACTTAATCGTTTACATAACGAAGGTGTAATTCCAACTCAAAAGCTTGATGAAGCCCATGCTAAATATACTGCGGCAAAAGAGAATTATGAAATGCTTGTAAACGGCACCCGTGTTGAAGATAAAATTTCAGCATCAGCAAATGTTGAAAAAGCAAAGGGTGCAAATAAAGAAGTTGATTCTTATTTAAAAGAAAATAAAATTGTATCTCCGATTGACGGAACCGTTACTGAAATTACAGTAGAAGAAGCAGAACTTGTAGGTGCAGGTTATCCGATAGTAACTCTTGTTGACAATAACGACTGTTGGGTAACTTTTAACTTGAGAGAAGATTTACTTACAAAAATTAAAAACGGTACAGAATTAAATATTCAAATTCCTGCAATAAGTAAACAACCACTAAAATTCAAGGTAAATTACATCTCTGTTTTAGGTAATTTTGCAACTTGGAGAGCCACAAAAGCAAAAGGTGATTTTGATATGAAAACTTTTGAAGTTCGTGCTGTTCCTGTTGAACCGATAAAAGATTTACGTGCGGGCATGAGTGCTATATTTGATTGGAAAAAATTAAAATAATTATGTCTTATTTAAATGTAGTAAAAAGAGAAATTAAAAGATTTTACAAACGCCCTCTAATATGGACTGTTTCTTTTATATTACCGTTTTTTTTATGTATATTAATATGTTTAATTTTTGCTAAAGGTTCTCCAACAAATTTACCTGTTGCAGTTTTAGATGAAGACAATTCAGAAATCTCAAGATTATTTGTAAGAAACTTAAATACATTGCCATCATGTAATGTCGCATACAGAATTACTGATTTAAATGAAGGCAAAAAACTTATTACAGAAGGCAAAGTATATGCAATATTTGCAATTCCAAAAGAATTTCAAAAAGATTTATACAGATTAAAACAACCAAAATTAGTATTTTATTATAACAACCAAAGAATTCTAATTGGCGGTATTATTTCAAAAGATGTTAATTTAATGGTGCAAACGATGCTTGTCGGAATAGATGCAAAAATGCGTTCAAAACGTGGCTTGCCCATGACCGAAGCAATTAAGCAGGCTAATTTAATAAAAGTATATGAGCATATTCGTTCAAATCCATACTTTAACTATCAATATTTTCTATCATTAATAGCATTTGGTCATATTTTACAAATACATATAATATTGACTTCTTTGTGGGCATTAGGTACTGAATTCAAACTGGGAACAGCAAAAGATTGGTTGAAAACAGCAGATGAGTCAATAATAATTGCGTTTTTAGGAAAAGAAACTCCTTATTTTATAATATTTTCAATACTTTTTGCAATTTTATACTTTATTTGTTACGTATTTATCGGAATGCCCTATGAAGGAAATATTTTATTCGGTATATTTTCAACAACAATATTTATAATTACCTGTCTTTCTGTTGGACTAATTTTCATAGGCATTAACGGCAACTTTAGATATGGATTGAGTAATGCTGCATTTTATGTAGCAATGGGATTTGCCTTTGCAGGTGTAACGTATCCTGTTATGGCTATGCCTATACTTGCAAAAATGTACAGTGCAACACTGAGTTTGAGTTATTGGGTTCAAATTATGATAGACCAGTCATTTAGAGCCATACCTATTATTTACGATTTAAAACATATTTTATCAATGCTTGCTTTAATGGGATTAGGCTTATTATTTTTACCACGAATTAAAAAATTTGCCTATGATGAAAAAAGGTGGTACCAACAATGATAAAATTTTTAGAAATTATAAAAAACGAATGGAAAAATTTTACGCACGATCAAGGTGCTATGCTCATTATGATAATTGGGGTAATTGTATATCCTTTATTCTATTCAATGCCTTATTCGACAGAAATAATAAAAGATGCACCGATTGGGGTTGTTGATTATGACAGAAGCAACTTATCAAGAATATTTACACGAAATTTAAATACATCAGATTCGGTTGAAGTTATTTCAACACCAATTAGCAAGCAGGAAGCAGAAAAACAATTTTTTAAAAATCAAATAAGAGGATTTGTTATAATTCCAAAAGATTTTGAAAAAGATATTCTTAGAGGTCAACAATCAACGGTAGAACTATTTGCTGATAGCGGTTATGTAATTATTTATAAAGCTGTTTATGGTGCAACAATTCAAGTTGCAACAACATTGGGAGCAAAAATTGAAATTGGGAAACTGATGAAAAAAGGTATGCCAAAACAAGTTGCAATAACATTAAAACAACCTTTTGAATTTGTCCAAATACCTCTTTATAACGCAGCAGGCGGATACGAAACTTATGTCTATCCTTCAATTCTTGTTATGATATTACATCAAACACTCGTTGTTGGTTTAGGACTGATGCAGGGTACAAAAAATGAGTTTAGGGAAATTTATTGTAAAAGAAAAGAAGATATCCCATTAACATTATTCGCAAGATGTACAACTTATGTTTTGCTTTATTTGTTTTATTCATTAATAATCTTTTTGGTATTACCTGCAATTTGCGTTTACCCAATGGCATATAATATTATTCCATTGTTACTGTTGTTAATTCCTATGTATTATGGTGCTGCATTTTTTTCTAATACAATTTCGTATTTCTTTAAAACAAGAGAATCAGCATTATTAATTTTGGTTGTAACTTCTTTAATTTTCATATTTTTACCTGGATTTATATGGCCCAAAGAAGCTATGCCACAGATAGTTAATATATTTGCGTACTTTGTTCCTGCAACGTGTGGTGTTGACGGAATTATTAAAATCAATCAAATGAATGGAACCTTTTGGAACGTAAGATATGATTTTTTATGGCTTGTTTTTCTTTGTGTATTTTATTTTACAACTGCATATTTTGCTATCAAAAAATTACACTCAAAAATAGACAATAAAGATAATAATTAATAGCCATAAAAGGTAATTCAATTTTTTGTAATATTTATCATAATAAAATCAAAAAGGAGATTATTATGTTAAACGCATTTTTTAGATTTTTATTATTTTCACTTGTTATTGTATTTATTTCGTGGATATTACCTGGCATAGATGTTGATAATTTCTTTGCTGCAATGCTTGCATGTATTGTTATTGCCTTAATTAATACATTTGTAAAACCATTTTTGGAAGTGATTACGCTGCCTGTAAATTACATAACACTGGGAGTATTTTCACTTATCTTAAACGCATTACTGCTAATGCTTGCAGGCTTTATAACACCGGGTTTTGAAGTAGAAGGCTTCTTTAGTGCTTTATTTGGCTCGATAATATTATCAATTGCGGCAATAGGAATAAACAAAATATAAACTTTAAATTAAATATAATATATAATTAAGTACAAATTTATAATAAATTTGTACTTAATTATTATTAATTTATATCTATTACCGTTACGCCATCTCCGCCTTCAGATTGTTCTCCGGGTCTGAATTTTGCCACATAAGGAGATGTTGAAACATAATCTCTTACATAAGTTCTTAAAGCACCTGTACCGTTACCGTGTATAACGTACACAGGTGTCAGGTTAGCAAGACTTGCTTTATCTAAGTAAGCTTCAAGAGTATCGAGAGCATCGTCAACTTTGTATCCTCTTAAATCAATTGTATTTGACAAACCGCTGCGTTTTAATTCAAACGATTCCATAGGTCTTAATCTTAATTGCGGTTTTTTTGTTAAAGAAGAATCAAGTTTTGCAACTCTATCTTTGCTAATTTTTGTTTTTATTTGTCCCATTTGAACAGTTAGGTTATTATTCTTATCAGGTAAAGATACAACTGTTACCGGTTGATTTAAATCTTTTATCATTACGGTATCACCAACCCTAATTGCATCCCATACCAATTCATCATAAGTTTGCTTATCAATAGCATTATCAACTTGGTTTTTAAAATCATTTTCCAAATATGACAATCTTGTATAAGAGCGTCTTGCAACTTTTTCTGATTTTTCTCGTCTTATTTCACTCATTATATCTTTTATTTCAAGACGAACATTATCAAACTCTTCCGAAAATTTGCTTTCTATTGCTTTTATTGTTTTACGTTTATCTCTACGTAATTCTGCAAGTTTAGCTTCATAATCATCTTTCGCCTTTTGAGATGCTATTTTCATTAATTCAACATCTTGAAGATTTTTGCTTAATTTTTGTTGAGTTTCTTGCAATTTTTCAATAATTACAGCTGATGGATCACGTTGCAAATTCAAAGTAGATTTTGCACGTTCTACAAGTTCTGCCTTTAATCCAAGATTTGAAGCGATAAATATTGCATTACTTGCACCAGGAATACCTATTGTTAATTTGTATGTTGGTTGCAAGGTTTCTCTATCAAATTCTACACAAGCATTTTTAAATTTTGAATTTGAATATTCAAGAGTTTTTAATTCTCCAAAGTGAGTTGTTGTTACACTTAGAGCATTTTTAACAGTCAAGTCATCAAGAATAACCTCTGCTAATGATGCACCTTCTTGAGGGTCAGTTCCTGCACATATTTCATCAAGTAATACTAAAGTATTTTCATCAGCTGCTTCTAATATACTTATTATATTTTTCATGTGAGATGAAAAAGTTGATAAGTTTTGCATTAAATCTTGTTCATCCCCAATATCAGCAAGTACTTTTTCGAACGGATACAGCTTTGCACTAACACAAGGTAAGAACATTCCGGCTCTCGTCATTAATGCAAACAGACCAACCGTTTTTAATGTAACTGTTTTTCCGCCTGTATTTGAACCTGTTATAACCAGAGAAGTATAACTGTTACCCAAAGTAAAATCATTTGCTACAATATTAGGTACTCTACCTATAAGCAACGGATGCTTTATACCTGCTAAATCTATTATTTTATCTGTTGTTAATTCCGGTTCTGTTGCTTGAATTTTTATTGCATATCTAGCTTTAGCATAATGCATATCAAGCAATGCCAATACTCGTTCATTTGTTTTAAATGCATCAAAATTTTTCTTAACGTTACGTGTTAAATCTGTTAAAATTCTGACAATTTCATCTCTTATTTTAACTTTTAACTCTCTTATTTTATTGTTCATTGAAACCAAAGACGAAGGTTCAATGTAAGCAGTTTTATTTGTAGCAGATACATCATGCGTAATACCTGAAACTTTACCTTTCGCACTTGCCAGTACAGGAAAAACAATTCTGTTATCCCTAATTGTATAAATAGGTTCTTGCAAGTATTGAGCAAAATCATGAGAATTTAAAAGCTCGTTTATTTTTGTTTTAATTTCTTTTTCTGCCTCTTTTAACGCAGAGTAAAAACCTGCTAATGTATCAGTAGCATCTTTTTTAATATTATCCGCATCATCAAATTTTGCAAATATTTGGTCTTCTAATTCTTTATTTGGAATTATTTGAGCCGAAACTTTACTTAATAAACTATCAGATAACGTATTTTCTCTAATATAATTTTTTACTAATCTTGCTGAACGTAAACTTTTTGCAAGACTAAGTAACTCTTTCTCAGAAAGATAACTGTTTAATTGATTGTTATCAATTTGAGTTAAATCTGTCAAATGCTCTATTGGCAATTCCAATAATTTGTCAATTAACTCTTTTGCTTCTTTTGTCAAGGTCAAAGCTTCTTGAACTTTATTGTAATCAGTTTCAGGTTCAAGAGTCAAACAAAGTTGCTGACTTTGTTGCGTTTTCGCATAAGTAGATAAAATTGACAAAATTTTGTCAAACTCTAATGTTTTTTTACTTTTTTCCAATATATTACTCATAATATATTATTTTAGAACAATTATATAAAGTATGCAAGTTATGTAGTTATTTTAATTTAACTTTCAAGAGCAAGCAGGCTAAGCGTACCCAAATAATCCGAAATCCGCATAAAATGGGGAAAGACAATTTGAGGATTTTTGGTAGAGTGAAGCGTAGCGTAACTCGTGAGAGCAAATAGCCGATTGCGTAGTGCTAAAATTGCGTTAGCAATTTTCCGAAGCAAGCAGGCTAAGCATACCCAAATAATCCGAAATCCGCATAAAATGGGGAAAGGCAATTTTTAATCAAAAAAATACTTTATATAAATACAGGATGTCATGCCTGTACTAAAATTTAATATAAAAATAATTTGTATTTCTTATCGTTTGTCTAAAACA
>DFEL01000123.1 GCA_002369055.1 Cyanobacteria bacterium UBA3803 | reverse complement strand
CATCATCCCAAGGAATAAATCCTTTATGCCTTACTGCACCCAAAAGTGTTCCGTCATCCATAAAAGGTTTTAAGCCTGTATTTTCTTCAATGTCTTTTAAAATGCCTTTTGCAAATTCTAATTCTCTTAATTGTGTTTCTCTTATGCTGCCCGATGCAGGCTTAATTTCGGATGGATTAATTTTATCTAGCAAAAGTTTTACTTGATTTTTATCTTTTTCATATTGTTTGGCGGAAACATTTTTTATTGCTGATTTTTTATAAAAAATTTCAATAAGTTCATCAAAATTTTCATTTAAATATGGCTGTATAAACTCTAATATACCTGCAAGATGTTTGTATACAGCTCCTTTTGTATATCTTAAAGTAATGCCTAAAATTCTTTTTTCTATAATGCAACTTTTTTCATCATAAGTTCGTTTATGAAAAAAGTTTATAATATCTTTAAATTTTATACTAATATCAATCATTTTTAATTTTTTAACAGCTCTATTAAATCTTTTTGAGTTAATTTGTATGGATTATTTGATAATCTTTCAATGTTTACTTGAGATGCAACGTATTCAATGTCATTAATGCCTAAATTCTTTAAACTAACTTCTAATTCAATATCTTTAAATAAATTATCAAAATAATTTTCGCTGCCTAACAAAGATTTAACCTCTTTAATACGTTCTTTTACAAAATCACATCCTCTATTATCGTTAAGAGTTTCTGGTGTAACTTGTTCGTTTTTAGCCATTAAGTTCTTTATTGTCAATGCAACTGCATGTCCGTGTGGTATACCATATTTTGTTGTTATTGTATAAGAAAGTGCATGAGAAGCGGTTGTTCTTGAAATGTTTATGGCTTTACCGGCCAAATTAGACGCAAGTGCCATATTTTTTGCAGATGTTTCATCTTTTGTATTTACATAATTTACAATGTTATCTCTGCAAAGTTCTATTGCTTGTTTTGCATATTCTCTGCTTTCTGATGTGGATTTTACTGCCCAGTAACTTTCTATTGCTTGGCAGAATGCATCCATTGCCGTACTTGCTTTTATTGATTTTGGAGTTGTTTCCATAAATTGACTGTCTACAATTGCAATTTCAGGTAAAATTGATTTGTCATCCAATGACATTTTTTTACCGTTTCTGTATAAAACCGCAAATTGAGTTGATTCAGAGCCAGTTCCGCAAGTTGTAGGTATGGCAATTAATTTTGCTGTTATTTTTGTATAAAATTTATATGATTTCGCAAAATCAATTACGCTTCCGCCTCCTACTGCAATAATTAAATCAAATTTTGTTCCAAGTTTTTCTATTGCTAAATTTAATTCTTCTTCTTTCGGATTTGTTGAAAATTCATTAAAGTATGTTATGTTTAAACCATTTAATTGTTTTTCAATAGCCGGTTTTATAGTTTCAAATGATTTTTTCCCCGTAAAAACAAGTATATTGTGAGCATTTTGATATTGTACAAAATTGGAAAGTTTTTCAATTGAATTTTTTTCAACAACACATACTTGATTTAGGTTTTCCATAAATATTTTTTTATTTTCTTGCGGTTTTTCTTTTGGTCTGCCTAAATCTTCTCTTGCTCCGCATTTTACTTTTATTTCTAAAAGTGAAGTACAGGTATCAGCAATGAATTGCGGTAATATTTCATCTAATTCATCTTTATTTGATACTGAGTATGTTTTTTTATATCCTGAATTAAGTGCAATTTGGGACATATCTATTCCATTTGCAACTGTTGGTTGAGAACCGACAGAATCGTGTGCTTCGTTATTAAATACTATATGTTTAAAATTTTTCAAATGTTTTGAAGCGTTTACTCCTAATGCTCCTTCATGCATTAAAAATGCACCGTCTCCATCAAAACAATATACTGTTCTTTCAGATTTTTCTAATGCAATACCAAGTGCAATTGAACTTGAATGTCCCATTGAACCAACGGTAAGAAAATCCTGTTTGTGAGATTGGTTTAATCGTTCTCTGGTTTCATAAACTTCTCTTGATATATGTCCTGTTGTTGAAACTACTATATCTGCTTCGTTTAGTTTGTTTATAACTGTTTCAATTGCGTCTTCTCTTTTTAAGGTATATGAACTTTGTTTTTTATTTAAAAGAGAATATTTTTCAAAAGTTCCTTTTTTAATCATAAAAGCATAGGGACAGTTAGTTTCTTTCATATATTGAAAAGCATTTTGAATTAAAACTTTTGCATTTTCAAAATTATCAGGCATTATGGAATATTTTATTCCCATAGCCTCAAGCAATTTATCTGTAACTTTGCCCTGTTTAATGTGTTGCGGCTCATCTTTTTTATTAGGTTCGCCACGCCAGCCTATAAACATCAAAAGAGGAATATTATAAACTTCTTCATCTGTTAAAGAAAGCAAAGGATTAACGCAATTGCCGATTCCCGAATTTTGCATATAAACTAATGCCGGATTACCCGTTGCAAGATAGTGTCCTGATGCCAATCCGATTGCATTACCTTCATTTGCCGTTATGGTATGCTCTTTTTCATTTGTATTATCTGTAACAAAAGCACAAAAATCTTTTAACAGGCTATCAGGAACTCCACAAAAACAGTTTACGTTATTTTCTTTCAAAAGATTAAAGAGGTCTTTTACGTTAATCATATTTATTCCTATTTTGCCCCAGGAATAAGATTTAGTATGTCTTTAATTTTCATACAGTATTCTTCTGAGGCTTCTTTACATCTGTGATTTCTTAAAATTGTTTCAGCAGTTGTAACCATTGCAGGATATGCTGCTCTTAGAAGATGATTTGCATATATAACAATATTTATACCATTTTCAATAAGTTCTTCTTCTGTCACCTGATTGTATGATGACGGCACAACAATTAAAGGTTTTTTATTCGGAAGTTCATTATATAATTTTGCAAATTCTTTTGTTTCCGTATATTCTTTTTGGCGTGAGTGAATCATTATGCCGTCTGCACCTGCTTCAAGATAAGTTTTTGCTCTTTCTATTGCATCATCCATGCCTTGTTCAAGAATTAGTGATTCTATTCTTGCAAAAATCATAAAGTAAGGTGTAACTTGTGCTTGTTTACCTGCTCTTATTTTTGCCGCAAAAGAATCTTTATCATCTTGTGTTTGTTCTACTTCTGTACCGAATAAAGAGTTTTTCTTTAGTCCTACTTTATCTTCAATAATGACTGCACTTATGCCTTCTCTTTCAAGTGCTTTCACCGTAAATACAAAGTGTTCAGCAGGACCTCCGTTATCTCCGTCATAAATAATAGGTTTTGTCGTAATGTCCAAAATATCTTGCATACCTTGCAGACGTGTTGTTGTATCAAGGTATCCTATATCAGGTTTACCCTTTGCAACTGATTGAGTAAGTGATGATATCCATATTCCATCAAATTCTTCTTTTTTACCGTTATTGTCTACGTATGTATTTTCTACAATAAGTCCTGATAAACCGTTATGTGCTTCGCAAATTCTTACGATATCTTTGTTTTCAATAAGTCTTTTTAGTCTTTGACATCTAATTTCAGGTGTTGTTCCGACTTCCTTCAATATTTTATTTAAATTTGTAGAAGAGATACCTTTAGTATAAGGAATGTCAATGACTTTTCCGTTCCATTGAGCCATAATATCAACGATTCTTTGTCTTGTATTTGCTTGAATACCTGTTTTCCAGTCGTCACCGTGTAATACGTAGTCAGGTTTTATTTTTAATAAATTAGGTACATAGTCAAGAGTTTCTTGAGGGATAACTTCTGTAACACCTTTTACGTTTTCTACAACAATTTTTCTTTGTTCCCATGTCATATAAGGCAGTCTTTTGTAACTTGCAATTGCTTTGTCTGTCAAAAGACCCACAATAAGTTCTCCACCACCCTCATTATCAAGTATTTTTCTTGCTTCATGAATAATATTCAAATGTCCAGGATGAAGTAAATCTGCACTCATTCCTATATATATTTTTTTCATTCTTTCTCCTAACTACTAATTTCTAATAGATTGATTAAGTATTTGTAAATTTTTTTTGAACTTTGTTCTTGTTTATCTAATACTTCGTTAATTATATCATGACGATAAATTTTTTTCTCATCATTATTATAAATTATTAATTGTTTGAAAATTTCTTCTAAATCATCATTGTTATTGACTGAATAATAACTCTTAATTATTTTATTTCCAAGATCTGTTAATTTTACTGCATTATGATTTTCAAGACGTATTAATGGTTTTTGAGTAAATAAATATTCAACCAAAAAAGAACAACAATCTGTAATCATCAAATCAGAAGTCATAATTATATTTGTATAATCACCCTGTTCATATATATTACCAATATTTAACCATTCGTTGTAATAATTTTTAAGTTCTTTTTCGTCCATTAAATTATTGCGTAAAATAGCATATTTTAATCTTGGATGAGGTTTAAATATCCAAGTTGTTTGCGGGTATTTTTTTGCAAGTTCCAATATAAATTTACCATTTTTTTTAAATGTAGCAAGTTGAATACCTTTTTTTTCTATTGAATGATGTGGAGCATATATTATTTTTATTTTGTCTTTTTCTTTCCACAAATCACAGTGAAAATCTTTTTTCTGAAAGTAAATATCAAATTTAGGATAACCTGTAACTATACAATTTTTACTGTTATTTGTACTTATTGTTTCATATTTTTGAGTGTTTAAATTATGTTCAACAAAATAAGTGTGGAGTAATTTGTGAAAATCTGCAAAATAGCCTTCGTTATTATCTAAAATACCATAATAATATGGTGAATACATAGTAAGTGCAAATTTTGAAACATTAAAAGGTTTATGAATTTCAGGTAAATCCCATGGTTGATCATAAAAAACAATATCAGGTTTAAATTCTTCTAAATCAACATACTTCCCATTTTTATAAGCATAATCAACATTCATTCCTCTTGATTTAAAAAATTCATAATTTTCCTGTAAATTATTTCTTGTTTTATCTTTACCTTTTGCAGCCAAAGTTAAAAGACTGACCAAAACCAAAGGTTCAAATTTATCACTTTTTTCAAATTCTTCATAAACAGATTGATAAGTCCACTTTTGGTTTTCTCTGATTAGAAAAATTACCTTAATTTTTTCAGTTTTATTTTTTAATTTTTCAATAACACATTTATAATTATTTTTTACTTTGATAAGATTTTGTTTTAAATCTAAAGATGTTAAGTAATTTTTATATTTTGTACGAGTTGTTTTTAATGGAATTAACCAAGAGGTACACTTATACAATGTACTAAAAATTTTCATAAAGTTTTTTCTCCGACAGGAATAAATGAAAACAAGTAAAATCTTTCTGTACAAACGCTTTCTGCAATTTTAAACATAGGGATTATACCAAATTTGTTTAACTTTTTCACTGCCCAATACTTTTTATCTGCAAATTTTGCATTTTGGTTTCTGAAAAATTCCAAAACGTTCAGTTTAGCATTATTTTTATCTCTGTTAAACATTGCCAAATGGGTTTTATCTTTTACATTTACGGTTGAATGTGGATTTCTGAAATAATAATAATTTACATTTGGTACGCTAACAATACCATTTGCATAATATACCGCTTTTGCAGTAAATAATTTGTCTTCACAATAAACTTGCTCAGGCCATTTTATATCGTTTTGACGTAACATTTCTGTTTTATATATTTTATTTGTGGGACATTCGTTTTTAAAGTGGTTGCATAACGTAAATTTATCTTCAAGTGATGTTTTAAATGTTTCTTCTTTTATTTTTAAACGTTTCTTTGTTCTTCCGTTACCTATGCGAACATTTGTTGCCAGTGCAATGTCGGAATTATATTTTTTTGCAGCATTATATAATTTTTCAAAATAGTCTAAATCAATCCAGTCATCACTATCTACAAAACCAATATACTCGCCTTCTGCGGCTTTCATGCCCACATTTCTTGCTGCACCTTGTTTTTTATTTTCCTGCTCTATAATCTTTATACGATTGTCTTTTTGTTGAAAGGATTTTGCTATATTTATTGAATTATCCGTAGAACCATCGTTTATAAGGATAATTTCAATATCTTCAAGTGTTTGATTAACAAGTGAATTCAAACATTTTTCAATATATTCTTCAGTATTATAGAAAGGAACAATAACAGATAACTTAGTCATTATGTGCTTTGCCTCTCATTATATATGAAATTTTTATATTATTTTTAAACATAATCCACTTGAGTTTATTTTGCAAAATCAACCTTGAACTTATAATAATACAAATAATTTCAATATACAACACTTATGAAATATTTATTGATTAATGTTTAAATTTCCTAAAATATGGTTTTCTTCGGCTTTTGTTATTGTAATATTTTGAGTTGTGTTAATTAAATTTTTATCTTTTGAATTAATTAATACCGTTAAGTAATTTTCAGTCATGCCTTTTAAAAATCCTGTTTTTTTATCCGGATGCTTCTCAATTATTACGCTATGTTGTGTTCCTATATTTTTTTCTATAAATTCTTTTGTTTTTTGTGAAGAAATTTGTTTTATTAAATTTGCACGTTCTTCTTTTATTTTATCCGATAGATGTCCGTTCATATTTTCTGCTTGTGTACCTTTTCTTATTGAATAAGGGAAGGTATGAATAGCAGTTAATCCTGATTTTTTAAGGTTTTCAAGCGTTATTTTAAAATCTTCTTCCGTTTCACCAACAAAACCTGCTATAATATCACTCCCTAAAAATGGTAGTTTAAACATTGAATTAATTTTTTCAATTTGTTCTAAATAATCTTCAACTTTATAAAATCTGTTCATTCGTTCCAAAGTTTTATTACATGCAGATTGAAGTGAAAGATGAAAATGAGGACAGAATTGTTCTGATTTTGATAAAAAATTAAGTAATTCGTCCGTAATTTCCAATGGGTTAAGAGAACCAAGCCTATATCTTATTTTTGTGTTATTTTCAACTTCTTTTAATAAGTCAAGAATTGTTTTTCCCCATTCTTTTCCCCATTGACCGATGTGAATACCTGTAAAAATAACTTCTTTGAAACCGTGTTCTTCAAAAAAGTTTATTTGGTCTATTATAAATTTACTGTTTGCAGAACGAGATTTACCCCTTGCAAACGGAATTATGCAATAAGAACAACGATTATCACATCCGTCTTGAATTTTTAGGCTTGCACGTGTCTTTATTGTGTCACATAGTGTTACTTCGTTAAATTCAGACAAGTTCATAATGTCACCGACATTAATTTTTTTGTTAGAGGATAAGAATTTTACAATATCAAATTTTTCGTTATTTCCTAAGACAAAATCTATAAAATCGTTTTCAAGTAAGTTTTCTTTTTCTGTTTGTGCTATACATCCCGTAATAAGAGTTTTTATAGAAGGATTTATATGTTTTGCATTTCTCAAAATATATAGTGCTTCATTATCCGATTTATGTGTAACAGAGCAAGAATTTAAAATGTACAAGTCAGCATTTTCGATTTTATCAACTTTATTGTAACCTGCATTTGTAAGTTTTTCTTCTATCACAGCACCTTCAAATTGGTTTGATTTGCAGCCCATTGATTTTAAAAAATAATTTTTCATAACCCGATTATATAAAAAAATAGCCACTTGTACAATACAAAAGGACTACATTACAACATAAAATAATTGTATGAGAAATCATGAAATTTTACCCGAAGGCATTATTTTAGAGAATGAAAAAAATATTTTAAGCAGACGAGAATTGGAAATAATAATTCTTGTTGCGGCAGGTTTTGAAAATAATCAGATAGCCAAAATTTTTAAAGTAACATTATCAACGGTAAAAAAACAATTAGAAAAAATTTATGAAAAATTACATGCAAAAAATCGTGCTAATGCAGTTTTTATAGCTTGTAATCATAATTTAATTTCGTTAAATGATTTTAATTTGATTATGAAATCTTCTGAAATGATTGATTTTATTGCTAAATGCGGTTTTTATCTAAAAAGAAAATATTATTAAATTTATGTAAAGGTATCACCTTGTTGTGTTAAACTAAATATAAGGACATAATAAAGGAGAAAAAGATGATACCTATTTTAGATTCAAAAAGACAATACGCAACTATTGGTGAAGAAGTTGAAAAAGAAGTTTTAGAAGTTCTACGCTCAGGTCAATACATTTTGGGCAAACATAATAAAGCTCTTGAACAAGAATTATCAGAATTTATCGGTGTAAAACATTCCGTATGTTTAAATTCAGGCACGGATGCTTTACATTTGGCATTAAGAGCGTTAGATATAGGTGCGGGTGATGAAGTTATTTCAACAGCATTTACATTTGTTGCAACAGCAGAAGCAATAGGTATTGTTGGTGCAAAACCCGTATTTGTTGATATTAATGCAGATACATTCAATATTGACCCTGCAAAAATAGAAAATGCAATTACCCCAAAAACAAAAGCTATTATTCCTGTTCATTTATACGGTCAACCGGCAGATATGGATATGATTTTAGATATTGCAAAACGTCATAACTTATATGTAATTGAAGATGCTTGCCAAGCAATTGGTGCTTTGTATAAAGGTAAAATGGTTGGTTCTTTAGGTGATATAGGTTGCTTTAGCTTCTATCCTACAAAAAATCTTGGTGCTATGGGTGATGGCGGATTATTAACAACAAATTCAGATATGATTAAGGATAGAGTAGTTGCTTTGAGAAATCACGGTGGGGCTATTCGTTATCATCATGACGAAATTGGTGTAAATTCAAGACTTGATGAAGTTCAAGCAGCAATTTTAAGAGTTAAATTAAAACATATTAACGAATGGAACAAAAAAAGACGTGAAAACGCATACAGATACAATGAATTATTTGCAAAATGTTCGGATATTGTAACTCCAAAAGAATTGGATGATACATATTGTGTATATCACCAATACACAGTAAAAATCCCTAACAGAGATAACATACACAAAATGCTTCAAGAAAAAGGTATAGGTGCAATGTTATATTATCCAATTCCATTACACATGCAAAAAGTTCATGAATATTTAGGCATGGGTAAAGGTTCTTTACCAATTACAGAAAAAAATACAGAAGTTGTTATTTCACTTCCAATGTTCCCTGAATTGACAAAAGAAGAACAACAAACAGTTGCCGATACTTTAATTCAATGTGTTGAAGAATCAAAAGCTTTAGCATAAAATACGTAATTATTGATATTAAAAAGGTGATAACTATAATTTTAGTTATCACCTTTTTTAATATGATTAAAATTTTTATCTGTCACGAAGTTTTGCAAGCAAGTTTAAAATTTCTATGTATAACCAAACAAATGTTACCATCAAACCAAATGCACAGTACCATTCAAAAGATTTGTCAGCCATTGTTTCAGCACCGTCTTCAATTGTTTTAAAATCGATAATAAAGTTAAGTGCTGCAATAACACAAACAATTGCACTGAAACCGATACCAACAAGACCAGAACCAAATAAACCGGGAACGCTCATGTGGAAAAATGAACCTATAATTTGTACCAAATAAATTCCTAAAATAGATAACATAGAAATCATCAGTACACTTCTGAATTTTTCGGTGCATTTAATAATCCCTGCTTTATATAGTGCAAGCATTACAAAAAATGCCATAAAAGTTGAGCCAACAGCCTGAATTACAATGCCGGGATATTTTGCTTCAAACATAACGGATAAACCACCTAATACAAGACCTTCACAAAGAGCATATACAGGTGCCATGAATTTAAGAGTTTTTCTTGCAAACATAATAACAATAAATGAAATTATTGAACCTACAAAACCGCCCATCATAAGTGCTGCGGCTTTGTCTGAAAAACCTTGTGCATAAAGCATAAATTCATACACACTTGTTAATAACAGGCAAACAAAAAGAATAAATGTTTTGTTTACGGCACCATTTATTGTCATTGGTTCACCACTTAAAATTCGCTCATTACCTTCAAGAGCTTGTCTTGAAAAAACAGGATTTGACATGTTTTTTTTTCTCCTTCTTATATCTACATTCTTTATTTTAACATATTTTTTTTAACAATAAAATATATTAATGTTTTTTTAATGTAAAATTAGGATATGTTAAAGCAATTTTTAAAATTTATTAAATATTATGGAAAAAACAGGAGTATAAAAATTTTTCTTTTTATTTGTATTTCTGTTCTTGCAGGATGCTTGGAATTTATTGGAGTTGGTCTTGTATATCCGTTCTTGATAATGGTTATTAAGCCTAATAATTCAATTAATTTATTCAATAATTTTATAAATGAATTTTATCAACTTGTTTTAATAGGTTTTCTGATTATTTTAATGTTTGTGCTTAAGAATATACTTATGATAATTTGCACCTATTTGCAGAATAAGTTTGTTATAAGCTGGAAAAATGATATAAATGAGATGTTAATGCAATTTTATTTGTATGCACCATATAAAAAGCTTTATGCGGATACAAATTCTGAAAAAATATATAATCTTACTGTTTTAAGTTCACAGACACTGGAAACATTTGTTTTAAGAACTCTTGTTTTTATAACAAATGGTATTATAATTTTTTTGATTTTAACTTTATTATTGATTAAATTTTCGCTGATTGCTTTATTTACGATAATATTAGTTGCCTTGTGCTTATATTGCTTAAATAAATTTTTTAAAAAAAGAACAGAAGTTTTGGCACCCAAAATGCTTGAATTTTCATTGAAAAATAATAATCAGGTTATTGAAAACGTTAAGAATTTGAAAGAAATAAGGATTTTTTCTGCGGAGAAGTTTTTTTTAAATAAATTTTTAAATATTCAAAGGGAAAATAACAATGTAATATTCAAAAATTCTTTCTTTGCCGCAATTCCGCCTTATATGGTTGAAATGTTGCTTGTAATGGCATTGATAGTAATTGCAGGTTTTATTACTTATCAAAATATTAATGATTCATCGAAAATAATAGCGTCTTATGGCTTAATTCTTGCAGTAATATTCAGAATTGCACCATCGTTAAATCGTATTCAAGTTGCTATGAATCACATGAATTCTTCAAAAGAAATGATTAAAAAAATGAATGAAGAATATGAAAAAAATAAATTTGATAAATTTTCTGTTAAAAGTTTAAGTGATGAAGAATTTACGTATAAAAACAGTCTAAAACTTAAAAATGTAAATTTTGGGTATAAAGAAAATATACAAGTATTAAAAGATATCTCTTTTGAAATTAAAAAAGGTGAAATAGTAGGTATAACAGGATTATCAGGTGCAGGTAAAAGTACTTTGGCTGATATAATAATGGGTTTATTGCCTGTTGATAGCGGAGAAATATTCGTTGATGATAAAGAGCTTACACTGGCAAATGTGGATAGTTATAGACAAATAATAAGTTATGTTCCGCAAGATATGAACATACTGGATGAGAGTTATAAAAATAATGTTGCATGGGGTATAGAAGAAGATAAAATAGATATTCAAAAAGTTAAGGAGTGTATAAAACGTGCTTGTTTGAATGAAGTTGTAGAAAGCAATGGTGGATTGAACAGTAAAATAATAGGTTTATCACAAGGTCAAAAACAACGTTTGATGATAGCAAGAGCATTATATAAAAATCCTGAAATAATTGTTTTAGATGAAGCAACATCAGCTTTGGATGTTGAAACAGAAAAAGAAATAATGCAAATGTTAAAAAGTATAAAAGGAGAAAAAACAATAATAATAATAGCACATCGCTTGGCAACGTTAAAAGAATGTGATAAATTAATATATGTAAAATCAGGTGAAATTGTTGATATAGGTAGTTATACGGATATAAAAAATCGAAATGAAGATTTTAAAAACTTAATAAAACTATCAAAATTTTAAATAAACCACTTTACAAGAAAAAAAGTCTTTGATATAATATAAATACGATATTCCTCGATAGCTCAATGGTGGAGCAACCGGCTGTTAACCGGTAGGTTGTAGGTTCGAGCCCTACTC
>DFEL01000142.1 GCA_002369055.1 Cyanobacteria bacterium UBA3803 | reverse complement strand
TGTTTGATGCTGCAACAACTTCATTTGTAACTTTCTTGTTTTTTTTGTCTAATTTTGCAATTTGTATATCAACGTCATTATTGGTTTTAAGTTCGGAAGTTATATTTTTGTATGTAAAGTGTTTTAATTTTTTATCAAAATCAATTATCCCTACCCTTATACCAAATTCTCCATCTTGTATTATCGGGGTTTTACCTGTATAATCCGGTGTTGTAAAAAAATAGTGATTATGTCCTCCAAGTATTAAATCAATTTGCGGAATTGCTTTTGCAATTGCTCTATCTTCATCGAGGCCGCAGTGAGATAGTATTATAACTTTATCATGTGGAACTTGTTTTATAATTTTATTTATTTCATCTATCGGATTTGTTACGGTTAATTCTTTTGTATTTGCCAAATTTGATAGTTCTGATGTTGTTGCTCCAATTATAAGATATTTTTCCCCGTCAAATTCTTTTAAAATGTATGGTTTTACTGCTTTTTGTAAGTATTTGTCTTTGAAATGAACATTTGAGGTTATAAATTGAGTTTTAGAAAGTTTTATATTTCTTTTTAATATTTTTATTCCATTGTCAAATTCGTGATTTCCAAGTGCCACTGCATCGTAATTTATGTATGGCATTAATTTTGCCCCAGATTTTCCGTAATCAAGTCTGTAATATAATGAACCTTGAAAATAATCTCCGCTGTCAAGAAGTAGAATATTCTTGTTAGTTTTTCTCATGTCATTTACGAATGTTACACGTCTTGAAAAACCACCGCTGTTTTTTACTCCTTTGTATTCAATAGGCGAAATTCTGCCATGAGTGTCGCTTGTGTGTAGGATTGTTATTTCAGAAGCAAAACAAATATTATATACAAGTAAACCGAATATTAAAATAATCTTTTTCATTAATCTTTCTCCAAATACACTAATTTTTTTCTTATATGCCATTGAAATAGCGTTAATACAAGTATAATAGCAAATAAAACATAAGCCAATGCACTTGCTTTTCCTATATTAAAGTATTCAAAGGCATTTTTATATATAGAATAAACTAAAACGTTTGTGCTGTCCAATGGCCCGCCTTGCGTCATTACATAAATCAAGTCAAATACTTGAAAAGAGCTGATTGCAGTTATTATTACCACAAAAAATATTGTTGGTGAAAGCAATGGAACCGTAACGTATTTAAAAGTTTCATATTCATTTGCACCGTCAATTTTTGAGGCCTCAAGCAAATCATTATTTAATGTGCTAAACCCTGATAGAAATATAATCATATTATAGCCTATTAATTTCCAAACAGATACAATTATTAGTGCAGGCATTGCAAAATTAGTATCATAGAGCCAATTAATGTGCAATTTTAAAATACTGTTTAATATTCCAATGTTTGGGTCAAATATCCATTCCCAAATTATTCCTATGACTATCATAGGGGTTACAAACGGAAGAAAATACGCAGTCTTGAAAAACTCGCTGCCTTTGATTTTTAAATTTATAATATATGCTAGAATTAGCGGAATAATAACTCCGAAAATCGTAGTGCTAATCGCATAAACAAATGTATTAATTATAATCTTTAACAAAGCAGGCTCTGTAAATACATCTTTATAATTTTGAAGTCCTATGAATTTTATTTCGTTTAGCAAATCCCATTTCGTAAAACTTAATCCGAATGAGCAAAAAATAGGAATTATAATAAAAACAAAAGTTCCAACTAATGCAGGTAAGATAAAAATGTATCCTGCCAAATATTGTTCGTTTAAAATTTTTGATAAATTATTCTTCATATCCCCGTCTTTATGATAATATTATATATAAAAAACGGAGGATATGAAAATGTTGACAAAGTGGGATAGTGCATTTGGCAAAAATGATATTAGAGGTATATATGGTAAAGATGTTACGGAAGAACTATATTTCTTTGTCGGAAAGGCATACATAAGATATATTGCAAAATTGGCAGAAAAAGAAACAAAAGATTTATGGGTTACAGTGTGCCGAGATGCACGTAATCATTCTCCAGCACTTGCAAAAGCTATTGTTAGCGGAGTTACGTCAGCAGGTGCAAACATTGTAGATTTAGGTCTTGCTCCAACACCTATCGGATACTATTCTGATGTTGTGGGGGTAAATGCGAACGTTACGGACGGCAATGATATAGATGGAGCATTAATTGTTACGGCAAGCCATAATCCAAGTCAATACAATGGTTTAAAAATGACTTTTAACGGTCAAATAGAAGGTGAACAGGCTATACAAGACTTGCTTAAAATTGTAGCAGAAGTAAGTAAAGAGTCTATGTTATCACATACTTTTGGTAAAAAAGAGGAATATGACTTAATTCCTGATTATATTGACGTTATGAAATTAAAATTCGGAAGAATTGGTGAAGGTATTAAAATTGTTGTTGATAGTGCAAATGGTACAGGTGGGGTTGTTGCACCTTCTTTATATCGTTCTTTAGGCTGTGAAGTTATCGAATTATATTCCAATCCTGACGGGAAATTTCCAAATCATCACCCAAATCCAAGTGATGAAAAAACTTTAGATGATATTAAAAAAGCAGTTGTTGATAATAACGCAGATTTTGGAATTGCATTTGACGGTGATAGTGACAGAATTGGTGTTATTGATTCTCAAGGACATTCTATGACAGGTGATAAATTATTGTTAATTTATGCACTGGATGTAATAGAAAAATATAAAGATACAGGTATAAAACCTGTTGTTGTTTCGGAAGTTAAATGCTCTCAAGTACTTTTTGATACAATTAATAATTTAGGTGCAACTGCTATAATGTGTAGAACTGGTCATGGCTATATAAAAGCAAAAATGAAAGAAACAAACGCAGTTCTTGCAGGTGAAATGAGCGGACATACATTCTTTAAAGACCGTTACTATGGTTTTGATGATGCAGTTTACGCAGGTTGCAGAATTATTGAAATTGTTGCAAAACATAAAAAAGTAAATCCTTCTTTCAAGGTTGAAAATTTACTGGAACCATTTAATAAAATTTATTCATCACAAGAGGTTCGTTTGGCATGTCCTAATGAACATAAAAAAACAGTTTTATCTAAATTTGAAGAATATGTTGATAAAAATAAAGATATGTTTGGTTCAAAAATTAAAGATATTATAACTATTGATGGTATGAGAATTGTGTTTGATGGCGGGTTTGCTCTTGTAAGACAAAGTAATACTGAGCCTGTGTTTACTCTGCGTTTTGAAGCAAAAACAAAAGAAGATTGTGAACGCTTTGAAAACGTTATGGTTAGTAAAATAGAAGGATTTGTTAAGGATTGTTAAGTGTAATAACCATGTAATTACACAAAAAGTCAATTTTTTTCTCAAAAAATACTTTATATAAGTACGAGAGGAATTTAACGAGAGTTAATATGACTGGTAATTACAATTACAATCCGAGTTTTACAGGTGCATACCGTTCACCATACGATATTGAAAATTTAGCAAAATATGCAACAGGTGTTGCAATAACAAATCAAGATCCAATCACTGTTTCAAGTTTAGCAAGTGGTGCTTTTGGTAACTTAGCTATTGAAGGTATTTCTTGGTTAAAAACAAACAAAGGTAACTATCGTCAAGCAATGAATACAGCTGCTCAAAATGCAAGAGCTATGAGTAACTTGTATAAATCAGGCGGTTCATTTGTAAATGGTGCAAAATTAGTTTCAAATGCTTCATCATCAGCACAATTATTAGGTTTAATTCCGGATGCGGAAAAACTTGCAGGTTTGTCAAAAAACACTCAAAATTTGTATAACCAAGCAAGAATTGCAGCAGAAACTTTGGGTCAAACAGGTACAGCACATGCTGCAAAAACTGCAAATCAATTGTTATGCCAAGCAAATGCAGCAGCAGCAAAAGAAGCAGCATCTTCTGCAACAGGTTTATGGGGTAAATTTAAAAACTTTTTAGGTATTAATAAAGCAAGTGCTGCAATTAACACAGCAGCAGCAAAAAGCACAGTTGGAAGTACATGCTTGAATACATTTAAATCTTATGGCGGTACTGCAATGTTAGTAATGGAAGGTGCAACTGAAGCTGTTACTAACGTATATCCGACATTTAAGCAATTAGGTGCAAAAGCAGGTATGAAACAACTTGGTAAATCAACTGTTAAAACTGCTGCATCAGTTGGCGGTTGGGTTGCAGGTGCTGCTTTAGGTACTAAATTAGGTGCTTTAATCGGTTCTGTTATTCCTGGTGCAGGTACAGCAGTTGGTGCTGCTTGTGGTGCAGTTATCGGTTCTGTATGCTCATTAATCGGCGGTATTTTCGGTAGCAAATTGGCTAAGAAAGGTGCTGAAAAAGTTGTTGGTAAAGATGAATTAGTTTTAGCACAAGAAAAACAAGCACAAGAATTGGCAAAACAAGCACAAGCAAACGGCATGGTTTTAAATCAAGTTGCAAATGCAGCAGCACAAAGATTAAATGCTGAAGGTTTACAGTCAGAAGATGCAAGAATTGCTTATAACAGTTTAAATGCTTTAGGTGTATAAAAATATAATTTATAAATCAAAAAAGACCGATTACAATTGTAATCGGTCTTTTTTTACAATGTCCCCTAATCTAATAGCTATGCTAATTAAAACTTTTAAACTCTAATTAAAGTGAACTTACGTTATAATCACGTTCAATAGTAGTTTGTGTTGATTCTAATGCAGCAGTAAGTACTTTTTCTATTAAGCATTTAATGCTATCAATATCCTTTTTTAAATTCATAAAATTAACTGTTTTTTGTTCTTCTAATGCTTTTTTAAATCTTTGATAATTAACTTTTCTCATAATACATACTCCTTATATTTAAATTACATATCTCTCACGTTTTATATATCGGATTCTCAAAAATAAAACTTTAGAGTTTTATTTATTTTTTGTAACATTAGTTTACATTTTATAAAAAACTGTAATTTGAATATTTTTTAACTGTTAAGAATTGTAAAACATGTAAAAGTGCATGTAGCAAAAAAAAAAATTAGAGGATTTGTATGAATGCAAATTAAATATTTGCCGGTGTGCATGTGAAAACATGTTAAAAAAAGTACAATTGAATAGGAAATAAGGGCTGCAATGGTAGATAACAGAGCAGCGGGATTTTACGGTATCGGAGGCTCTTTTAATTTTAAGAGTGGCGACATTTCAGGTACAGCCGCAGGAACAAAAGACGATAAAATGGGTCAAGGTAGCGAGTATTCCCGTCAAGATAAAAATGAAGAAAATTCGACAAGCAGTATGTCGATTAATTATACTGACAGAAGTGCACAGTTACGTGCTACACTAAATTCGTTGGCTATGATTAATGTTGCGGGTGTGATTAACACCAAAAAGCGACCGTCACGATTAGATGATGATAAAGACGAAAAATTTGATGAGCATGAGTTTTATGAAAAAACTAAGAAGAAACGTAAAGAACTTATCCTCGAAAATGCTTTAGTCGATGATGACGAAAGAGAAGAACAATAGTTTTGGAATAAGAAATATATACAAAGTTGTATCTTAATCAAGAATAAGTCTGATTAAGATACTTTGTGTTGCTTGTGTTTTAAATATTATTTTTCCATTTTTTTCAGCCCAGTTTGTAATTTCTTGTATATTTTTAAATTCTGTATTGTAGTCATAGGACATAAATAACCAGTAGTTACCCGCAGGTAATCTTTTCATTAGATTTGAATTAGTTTCATTGTTTGTGTAATTTGGTTTTATATATTCTATTTTGTTTTGTATTTTGTAAAAGGTATTGTAATAAAAGAAATCTGCATTTGAGCCTTCATTTATTACAATAGTTTCTTTAGGTGTTATATTTTTATCCATGATTTGCATCATTGTTCTTGAATAATCACCTTTATTAATATTTTTAATTTTTATAAAATTGTATGCGAAAAGAACATGCGGAATTAGTATAAATGAAATTACAACGCATCCGATAATCCATTTTTTTATGTCGAGAATTTTAACTATATAAATTATCAAGAATGGAATTAAAAATAAAATCATTCGTCTTGAGTACGGGTATAACTTCATCATTGAGGCAACTGTCAGTGTTGAAAAAGTTAGTATGGAAATTAATGCGAATGATAATTTTGAATCTTTTATAGTTAGTATAAAACCTGTTATTAAGCATAAAACTACTAAAAGCAGTGATAAATGTGGTATATTAGAGAAAAAATATTGTAAGTTTTGAGTGTTTAATTGAGCAAGATTTGAGAGGTCTTTTGATACAAATTCTGTTTGCCAGAATGACAGCATTCCGGATGCATTGCTTAAATACGAATTTATTACAAAGCACTTTAGGTAAATAAATGCACTGACAACAACCGGCATGAGCAGTGTTGTAAACAAATTTGGATTATCACGTTTAAAGCTCAAAGTCATAAATCCGGCGATTATGATAAAAGAGCATCCAAACGAAAACCATGGTAAAATTGCCAGGATAGTGCCATAAATAAGCATTAATTTAGTGTTTGCATTTTTAAAATTAATATTTAGCATAATATATAATGCGATGAGAGAACAAAAAACATCAACACTGTATGGCTTGAATTCGTAACTGTAATTTATTAAAACAGGGTTAAGTGCTAATAAAGCAGTTCCTGCGAGAGACGCCCATTTTGAATTAAAAATTTTATTACCAATAAAATAGAACATTATTAATGATAAATTTCCGCATATAAACGGGATAAAACGCAATACCATGTCACATCTGAAAACATGATTATAACTATCCGTAATGAATACCAAAAATTTAGTGCATATTAAAAACAGTGGTGGTGCAATTTGTAAAAACCTTAATTTCTCAAATAAATCCGAGTAATTTTTATTTAATACATTCCAACCCAATGCTGCTTCATCATGCCAGAATGGCGGATTTGCTATTAAGCCCTTAAGTCTTAATATGAATCCGATTAAAATGATTAATATTAAAATAATATGTTCTTTTTTCAATTTTAATTACCTTTTATGTATATTAATTGACTTTTTGGATAATAAATATTTTTATAGTTGTATTTGTATTCCGAGTATGAATTTTTTGCCCAAGTTGAATATATCCATACATTGTTTGGCTTAAATTTATTTAAATCTTCTTTATTGCTGTCTGTTTTATACAAAATTTTACCATTTATTGTATCAACATTAAGATAAATTTTATTATGAAATTTATAATAGCAAGTATAGTATAAAAAATCGGGTACAGATAAATTATCTACATATATAATATCATCTGCTTTTATTTTGTTACTTAAATCTTTTGTTAGTTCTTTTGCATAATCACCTTTTACATTAACATTTTTTATCAGTTTATTCAGATTTAAAACTGTCGGAAATAGTAAAAAAATGGTTAGTAATGAACTTATAATAAATTTTGAATTGTTTTGGACTTCTAATATTGCCAACATAATAATTAACACAAGCGGAATTAAAAATAAAATGAATCTATCAAAGAAAGGATATACTTTAAACAAACTTAGTACAAAAAATGATAAAAATATAAAGAGTGAATACTTTTTGAAATAAGTATATTTTTTATAAACTGCACAGTATATTGTTCCGATAATGAGTAATATAAATGGCAAAATAGCATATTTCACAGAAAATAAGTAACAAATACAAAAGAATAATTGAATTACTGCAAATTTAAAATTTAAAAAATTATAACTAAAAAAATCTTCCATAAAATTGTAATAAAAATTTTTTATATTTAAAGCATAAATAAGCAGTAAACTCGTTGAAATTAATGTTGGTAAGAATAATGTAAGCCATTTTTTAAAATTAGATTTAGAAAAAATAATTATTTCTCCAATAAATAGTAAAATGCTTGAAACAAAAGCAAACCAAGGAACTAATGATAAACTTAGTCCAAGTATAATGAATTTTTTTAATGACCAATTCCAATCAATCTTTTTAAATAAATAAAACAAAAAACATGTTGAAAAAACTTCAACAATATAAGGTTTTAATTCAATAGAATACCATATCAATTGGGTGTTAAAGCAAAATAATATAAGTCCCCAAATTATAGCAATTTTGTCTGTAAATATATTTTTTATCATTAAAAAAAACATGATTATACAAAGATTTCCAACGATAAAAGGAAAAAGTCTTAAGATGCTATCTCCGGCATGTATTGTTGCTGTTAAGAATTTTGTTGTGACCAGAAATAGTGGCGGTGCAACTTGCTGAAGATGTAAAATTCCAAATAATTCTTTATATTTAAGTGTTAAAATATTATAACCTAATGCACTTTCATCAAACCAAAAAGATGGTTCTGATAGGAAAATATAAAATCTTATTGCAAATCCGAAAAACATGATTGCAATAATAGCAGTAATGTATGAATAATTTTTTAAAAATTTGAGCATAATAAAATAATTTTATCATAATTATAATAGACTATTGTAAAAAAAAAAGTTTTTTGGTATTATAAGATTATCTATATAAGAAAAAGAGGATAATATGTCAGAAAATTTTGATTTAGATACAGGAAAAAACATTGTAGACGCTTTAAAAGCAGATGATGAAATGGAAGCTTTAGATTTAAACGAAGAAGTTATTGACTCATCGGAAGAAGATGAACAATTTGCAGACTTTGAAGAAGAAGATACTGTTGAAAAAGAAAATAAAACAGATTTTGCTCAAGAATTTGAAAGCACATCTGATACAGACACTTTTGATTCTACAATGAAACCAAGCAGCGATTTTGAAGGTAACATGGTTGAAAATTTAAATACACATGCCGTTGTTGATAAATATGCAAGTGATTTATATAACTTTGAAGTTCCAAACAATGTTGCGGTATTGAAGAAGTTAATAGCAAAACTTCCTTCAGGTGTTACACGTCAAACAGGTGCTCAAATTATTAAACAAACAATGGAAGCACTTGGTATTTCAATGAAGAGTGTTTTACAAGAAGCACAACAACTTCAAGAACAATTGAGTTCTTCTGCAAAAGAATGCCAAGCAACAATTTCGGAATATAAAAGACAAATTGTTACTCTTGAAGAACAAGCACAAAGTTATAAAAAACAATATAACAA
>DFEL01000046.1 GCA_002369055.1 Cyanobacteria bacterium UBA3803 | reverse complement strand
GAGGTATTTATGGTTTTAGAAAATAAACTTGGATTAACAAATTCTACTGATTTGGCAAGAGAAGAAGAACGTATCAGCAAAACTAAAGCTATAAAAATGTTTGAAACAGGTTTTTTGGATAAACTTGAAGCAGGAAAGTTTGAAACACTTTCAAAAATTCACAAGTACATTTTTGAAGAGATTTACCCATTTGCAGGTGAAATACGTACCGAAAACATTGCAAAAGGTAATTTCCGTTTTGCACCTGTTATGTATTTAAAAGCAGCATTAGAATATATCGATTCCATGCCGCAATCAAACTTTGATGAGATTATAGAAAAATATGTAGAAATGAATGTTGCACATCCATTTAGAGAAGGTAACGGTAGAAGTACAAGGATTTGGCTTGATTTAATTCTAAAAAAAGAAATTGGTAAAGTTGTTGAATGGAATAAGGTTGATAAAGAAGATTACTTGCTTGCAATGGAAAGAAGCCCTGTTAAAACAGTTGAAATAAAAGAGCTTTTAAGAAATTCACTAACTTCCGATATAAACAACAGAGAAGTTTATATGAAGGGAATTGACGCAAGTTATCATTACGAAGGTTATAATATATTTAAATCTGAAGATTTAAAATAATCCTTTATCCTGCCATATCAATTTAAGATTATTAGAAGCATTGCTTTATTACTCTATCTAAAATAATTTACTCTACATCAAAATCAAAATATGTATCAGGATAAGGTTCATTTTTTAGTGTAAAATGCCACCATTCTGAATCTATACCTTTAAATCCTGCTTTAATCATAGCATCGTGCAAAATTTTTCTATTTTTCTTTTGTTCCTTAGTCAATTTTTTATAATCAGGGTGCGAAATTTCGCTAAATAAATCGAAAGTTCCGCCCATATCTACAAAAGAACCATCTTTTTTTATTAATGTTAAGTCAACTGTTGAACCTTTTGTGTGTCCTGATTTTTCCATTATATATTGACCTTTTAATAAATCTGATTTTTCAAGATTTGGATAAAAAGATTTATCTCCGGCATCATTCGGATTATTTATCCATGTTACAAAATTATTTACGGCTTTTTGCGGTCTGTATGTATCCCAAATTAATAATCTGTAACCTTGTTTTCTTAAATCGTCTGCTGCCTGAGAAAGAGCCTTTAGCGATTCTTTTGTCATATATGCAACGGGAGCCTTATAACCGTTTATTTTTTTACCTGTAAAATTATAATTTGAATAATAACGTATATCATATACTGCATCGTTTATCATCGTATATACCGGAACAAAATCACTTTTATCGTATGATGTTTGTGATGCAATTGTTGTTTGTGTAATGCAAAATAGTATTAAAACTAATAGTAACAATTTTTTCATGTTTAATTTCCTTATATCTGTTATATTCGTAATTATACAATAACTTATTATACTGTCACATTTGTATATTAATGTAAATTTGTATTAATATTTTAAATTTTACTTGATGTGTTTTAAAAGGTTTTATTTTAGAATAAAAGTATAATCGATATATTAAAATCGAATTTTACTATCAAACAGAATATATTTAAATGTAAAATTAATTAAAGATAATTAGTCAAAAGGAGAATTAAATGAAAAAAATTATTTTAATGGCATTTATAGCATTATTTTGTTTTTCAAATAGTGTTAATGCAAAAGTTATTTCAAATGAAAAAATCGACAACGCAAAAGTTGAAACTGCAAGTAAAATTATAGCTGATTTGCAAAAAGACATGCAAAACTTTACTAAAAAAGGTTCAGGTCCGTTTGTTGCTGCAATATATGACGATAAAGGAAACCTTATCGTTAAAGTTGCAAATTCTGTTGTAAATGAACAATGTTCAAACAATCACGCAGAAATGAATGCAATAAAAGCAGCAGAAAAAAAATTAGGAACTTTTGATTTAGCACCATATAACTTGAAATTATATGTAACAGCAGAACCATGTATGATGTGTCTTGGTGGCATTATGTGGTCAGGTATCAAAGAAGTTTATTACAGTGTTCCATCAAAATCAGTAGAAGAAATTACAGGTTTTGATGAAGGTTTTAAACCTCATTGGTTCAAAGAATTTAAGAAAAGAGGTATTATTGTATACGGAAATATTGAAACAGAACTTGGAGAACAAGAATTACATAATTACGTAAACAATGGTAAAAAAATCTACAAGCCTTCAAGATAAATTGTAATATTATATTAAGTTCTATACATTAAAGTAGCAAAAAAGATATTTACGTTTTTTTATATTATTGTAATTAAGTTGAAAGGAAAAATAATGTATCCAAATTTAAATGTAAACGGTGTTGGCGGAACAGACAATTCAGGACGTTCAAATGCTTCAAGTCGTGCGTCAGAGCAAAATCAAGAAGAAATCCAAGTTTTTAATTTTAATGCAGGTGATAGCGGTAATAGAACTCTGGATAAATTAAGACGCACAAGAGAACTCGCAGATGAAGCTGCTGAAACCACCAAATCTCACATGGAAAGAATAAAATATTACATGAATCAAGGCTTGACAATGTCGCAAGCAATTCAAATGGTTGAAGAAGAAGAAGGCGGTGTATCAAGAGAAAATCTTGTTAATAGACTTGTAAAACAAGGGTTTGACAGAGAAACCGCTGAAAAATTAATTCCAAAAAATATTGATGCTCGTATAGAAAGAGCAAGAGAAGAAGGTCGAATTGCAGGTGAACAAAAAGTTCAGCAACTGGATCAAAAATTAGATAATATTCGTAACGGCAGATATTAATTAATAAATGATACAAAAATGCGACTCCTTAGTA
>DFEL01000018.1 GCA_002369055.1 Cyanobacteria bacterium UBA3803 | reverse complement strand
GCGGAACTTGTCCGTAAAAATCTTTTGGTAATTTGTTTCCGTACATTAGCGGAGAACGATATCCATAATTGCCGTAATGATTGATAATTTTACCGTTATACAACGGATAATTTCCATAAAACGGCATTCTGTTTTGATAACTGTAACTTGAAGCATCTTCTGCAACAGCAACAGCGACTATCCCTAAACAAAACAACATTGAAATTATAATTTTTTTCATAATATATCCTTTCTTTTAATTATTTGCTTATCATACAATAAAAAAATTACCCGACAAACTAATTTATAATTATAAAAATTAAAAAGTAAAACCTATCCTTTTGCCTAATTGTATATTATAAAAAAAATTGAGATAATTATTAGTCGAAATCGGAAAGTGTAAAGTCAGAACCAAGTTGTTGTTTTAATTCTTTTATCAAATCCAAAATATCAACATCTAAACCTTCTGCAATCTTCCACAACGTTGATAATCTGATATCAACACCACTTTCAACGTTTAACCACGTAGATTTCCGCATACAAGTTTCTGCTGAAATTTTATATACCGACTTATCTTGAGCAATTCTATGTTGTTTGATAATTTGCCCAATTGCTTGCGATAATTTAGTTATATTATCTTTACCAGACTCTTGCATATATAAATTTTAGTGCTAAATTTACAACAATAGGACAGAATTATGTCCTAAAATATGAGGTATTTTTTGATAATTAGAATAAAATTTTTAATATTATTTTTAATATTCTCGATTAATCCTGTATTTGCATTTGAATACGGATATACAAACGAAGGTTTTAAGTATGTAAAGCACGAGCATAATGAAGCTTCGTATCAGCATGCATGGTGCGGTTTAAATAATGGAGTAGAAGAATATCAAAACAAAGATTACACAAGAGTTGACTGCTTAACAGATACTCATGCGGTTGAATTTGATTTTGCAAATAAATGGGCGGAAAGCATAGGTCAAGCCTTACATTACCAATATATGACAGGAAAAAAAGCCAAAGTTGTTTTAATTTTAGAAAATCCCAAACCGGAAATGATTTATTTTAACAGAGTAAAAAATTTAAGTGAAATTTATGGTTTTGATGTTGAATATGTAACACCTAAAATACTTTGTATAAAAGACGGAAAATGCTCTTATGCAGACTGCAAATGCAACAGGCAGAAGAAAAAATATCAAGGCAAATAAATCATTTTTAATACATACATATCGTTTTCGCTTGGAGTATCAATATTTTTTTTGTGCGGTACAAACATAGCGTCATCAACTTCAACTCCGTGACCTAACCCTAAAGAATGCCCCAATTCATGCAATATTGTTGCAAAAATACTTTCATTGGTTGTATTTTTACCTGAAAATTCGTTTGGCAGACCAATATCAACGGATATTTTTTTAAAACAACCGTTGATAATACTCGGGTATTTGCACATACCTTCAAAAACACGTCCGACTTTTGTCCAGTGAATTACAACATCTGCATTAGCAGGTGTATTTATAATATTGAAATTAATATTTATTGAAGATTGTTTTAATGCGTTATTCCAAACATTAACGGCTCTTTGAATTTCGGAATAAAAAAAGTTTTTATCAGGAATATTTGCAGTTATTGGAGTTACAAAAACATTAACAGAAGGCTTATCCCATTTGCAAAGTTTTCCGTTAATTTTAGAATCTTCTATGTATTTTTGAATATTTGGTGAAACAGGCATTATTGAACTTTAACTCTTATGGGAATCAAAGACCGATAGCGTTGTAACTCTCCGCAATTTTGTAAATCAACTGCCATATCATTAAGTGTTTTTACTGCTTTACTTTTTGCTTTGTTATATATACCGTCTTCTTCACCTTTACCCTTGTTGTAATACGGGTCGTAATCGTATACATCTTCAACATAACCTTCAGCGTACCCGTCTGATGTTAGATGTAATCCGACAATTTGAGAATAGCCAAGTCCCATTCTTAAATCAAAGCTGCCTGAATCAGCCGTGTTAAAACCTATAATTGCACCTTCTTTGGCACCATTTTTAGCCCACTCACGAACTTTATTTTGCAAAACACCATTACCTTGTACTTGTTGTGACATTTTACTTTTTTTACCAAATACTAATGTTTGAAGTTGCATCTGGTCTGTTTGAGTATGACCGTTTTCACCTTCTTTTAAGCCAAATCCTTCAAGTTTTTGTCTTGCTTGAGCAGGTGTCAAAACATAACCTCCTTCTGCTTTAACCTGTTCTGCTCTTTCAGAATCACTAATAAGGCTTAATTCCAAAAGCTCTCCTGCAACAGGCATGCCTGCATGCTTTGCCAGAGTGCCGGATTTAAGTATTACTTTTTCTGATTTAATTCTCGCTTTATCCAATAACGACAATTCTTGTTTTGGAGTTGCACTTCTTGCTTCAGCGGGAAGATTTTGAGTAACTTGTGCTTTATCTTTTGCTGCAACCCACACTGAAGAAGGTTCTTCAGTCTGTGTTTGAACTTCTATATTTTGTTTAAGTTTTCTTCCGGTTGCTACACCGTTTATGCCATTTACATTACCCATAGGCACACCTCTATAAATAATACTCTGTTATATTTATCGGCATAATATTGAAAACTTTAGAATAAAATAAGCAAAGTGTTACATTTGTTAATATATACAAACTTATAAAATAAAAGTGAAGGTATAAGTGTTGTGGTGAAATATTTGGTAAAATTTAACCTAAATGTTGTTATTTACAAGTTGTTTTTCCGCCAAATTTTAAATCATTACATTTCAAATAATCCATATTTTCATACCTTATTACCCAATCGGTTGCTCTATGAGTATGAGTATCAGGAGATGTGTTATCTGCATGAAGATCGCTATATGGAGCCATTACTCCACTAGAATCATACAGAAATTTGAAAAAATCTACTCCATGTTTGTTTGCACCTTTATTTAAACCGTCTAAATCAACTAATATTTCATCAAAAGCATTGTTAGGATGACGAAGACGAAAACCGATTGTTGTTCCATCTGCTAAAATTACACCATATTGTAATGAAACTCCGGCAGAACTACCGGTATCAAATTTCCCTAAACAAGTACTGACAGTACATTGTTTAGAAAATTTCATAAACTCTGTTATACGTTCAAAATGTCGTTTTTGACAATTAGCATCAGTAAGTCCCGAACACCACGAAGACAATGGACCATAAATTACAACAGCACGACCAATGGCATCATCTAAATTCTGACGTATTTTTTGCAATTTTACAACCTTTTCTTTATTACCTGTTGATTGATTTAAGTTTG
>DFEL01000022.1 GCA_002369055.1 Cyanobacteria bacterium UBA3803 | reverse complement strand
CATTCAACTTGTTCTCATAATAAATTTAATAAATAACAAGATAAAAAGCCACTCAGTGAGTGGCTTTTTTGTGCAAATTTACAAAGTTAAAATATTTGATAGGACAATTAATATTTGATATAATTTTATTTATTGGAGATTTATTATGAAAAAATTATCTATTATTCTATTTTTGCTACTGCTTTTAAATTGTCCTGCAAATGCTGAAATGACAAAAGAAGCACATAGCCTTTATTTGCAAGCATGTAAACTTGAACTGCAAAATAACCAAGAAGGTGCCGTAGAATTAATAAAAAAGGCTATTGAATTATCTGACAATGATGCAATTTTATATACAAAATTAGCAGGTTTATATGCTGATTTAGGGGACTATAATAGTGCATTAGGTGCATACAAAGCAGCAATTAAATTACGTCCTAATGATGCTTTTATCTACATAAGTATTGGCAATATATTACAAACAACAGGCGATTTAGAAAATGCATATAATTCTTATATGCAGGCAATGGAGATATTTCCTTCTTACAAATATAACTACATAAATATAGCAAATGTGCTTGCTGCACAAGGAAAATTTGATAAAGCAATTGATTATTATAACAAATTTTTAAGTATATATCCTGATCACGCACAGGCAAAAGAGAGCCTTGCTACTTCATATTTAAAAACAGGTAATTTTTCATTGGCAAATAAATATTATACTGAAGCATATAAAGCAAATCCTGAAGGTTTTAGAGAATATGCTAATTATGGTTTTGCTTTATATGAAGAAAAGCAATATTTGGCTGCTGTTGATATGTTTAAGCAGTCATTGGTTGAAAATCCTGACAATATGCGTGTAAGAGCAAATCTTGCTGTTTCTTATCATAAGTTAAACAAATATGATTTAGCAAAACAACAGTTTGAACAAATTTTTAGCATAAAACCTGATTTATCATCATTAAGAATATATTATGCAAATTTGCTTTCTGATATGGAATTATATGACGAAGCAATTAATGAATATACAAAATATTTAAAAGCATATCCTGATGATGCAGATGCATATAAGCTAATGGCATTAATATACAAAAAACAAGGAAAAGATGAATTAGCAATTAAAAATTTAGTTGCGTCTTTATCTAAAAATAATAAAGATATTGAAGTAAAAAAAGAACTTGCATATCAATATCATAAAAAAGGAGATTACAAATCTGCAATAAAGTACTATGATGAAATATTAAAAGATGCACCTGATAACTACGATGTAAAAGCAAATAAGGCTCTTGCTCTTCATGCTTTAAAATCCTATGTAAGTGCTATAGCAATATATGAAGAACTTATATCGATTAAGAAAAATGAAAGACTTTCTCAAAATCTCGTATCGGCTTACATATCAAGAGGGGACTTACTTTTAACTAAGAAGCAATATAGAGAATCTATTGAACCTTTTGAAAGAGCGATTTTAATAGACGCAAATCAGAGTTATGCATATTATGGTCTAGCAAAGGCTTATGAACTAACAGATAATTTTGATTTAGCACTTGTAAATTATGAAAAGGCACTTGAAGTTGAACCTGATAATGAATTATACAAAAAAGATTTTGAAGTGTTTAAAACCGAGTGTGCTAAGAATACTAAGGATGTAACCGTTACTTCTGAAAATAGTTCATTACAAAATGAGCAAAAAATAGTTACAAATAAAGATTTTGGTGATAATAAAGACCAAAATGTAACTTCGGAAACTGCGACTACATTGACAACCTTAGATAATTTAATGATTCAAAAACCTGATGAACAAATTGAAGATAAGGTTAAGATTTTAATCAATGAAGGTGATGCTCTTTATAAATCCGGAAAAAATACTGATGCACTATTAAAGTACATAGAAGTTTTAAAATTATCTCCGAATGATTCGCTTACAGCGTTTAAAGCGGGTAATTTGTATAAATTAGAAAATAATCAAGACAAGGCTATTTATTATTATAAAAAAGCAACATCAATCAACAAAAATTATGCTGATGCTTGGTTTAATTTAGGTCTTGTTTATGCTTCTAAAAATGATTTTAGAAATTGTCGTGACTGTTTTAATCGTGTAATTGCATTAAATCCTGACTACGTGTATGCTTATTATGCGTTAGCACTTTCTTATGAAAAAGAAAATTTAAATGATAAAGCAGTTGAATATTATCAGAAATATTATGACTTAGAAAATGATGATTTGACTAAGAAGGCTATTCAAAGCAAAATTGATGAGTTAAAAAAATAGGTTGCTAAACTTAATATGATTGCTTCATTTATTACATTTTTAGGCATAATGATTTATGGTCACAACTTTCATACAGGAATAATTTTTAATAAAGTTCCGTTTACACCTGAAACAGCAGGAAACTATACGAGAAGTTTTGAACGTGGCGAAAAAATATACTGGCTTTTTATGTCAAAGAAACCTATAAAGGCAGAATTTATAGGTGTTCAAGTTGTATCAGGAACGCATAAAACAGGTTTGACAACCATTTCAGGTATAGTTTATACACACGATTACAGAATAAATAAAGATAACCCTCATTATTATACCGATTATTTTGTTTTGCACTCACCTGGACATTATTACATGCAGATATTTGATAAGAATAAGCGTTTTAAACCATTGGTTATTGCTGATTTTTTTGTAAGATAGAAGTATTATTGTGCTAATATTGAAAACTTACAAGAGTCCATGCACCTTTTGTTTCAAATCTAAGATTTCTTGCTTTAAGCGGTATAGTCTTTATAATTTCATTTCTAATGTCAGAAAATACAATATAAGGCAAAGGTGCTTTTTCATAGGCAACAGGATTTGTTATAACTGCACGAAACATGTATTCATCAAGAAATGATACAGAATCCAAAAATATAAATGCAACTTTTTGATTTTGTTTCATTTTAAAGTAAACTTCATTGTTTAATCGAGTAATTAACTCACTGCCGCTAAAATCCTTTACCGGAGTGAGTGCGTTTAAAAAAGTTCCTCTGTATTTATTCTTACCTATTTTTAGTGCCTCTTCGGAGGTTAAAAAAGGTGCAAAATAATAGTTAAAATTACCTTTATAAATCTCAGTAACGTTATATTGTGAGAAATCAATATATTTAGTAAATCGTGATTTTGGATAATATGTAATTACAATAAAATCATTTTTACCTAATTTAGCACTTTTTATTAAATCTGCCACATATTTATTGCCTTCTTCTCTGGGCAATTTTGATGCATAGTTTGGTGAAAATGCGTATCCTAATTGGAAAGCAAAGAATATTGTAAAAATTAATAATTTGAATATTAAATTATTATACGAATCAATTGTTGAGCAAAATACAAAAATTAATATCGGATATATTTCGATAATGTATTTTGCATTTATTGAAAGTTTGCCTAATATAGCAGCAATAAGTGCAACTAAGAATGTCGCTGCTGCAACATATAAAATTTGATTAGAATGTCTTATATTTTTATCAAAAATGCAAGCAAGATAAACAATAAGAGCAATTAGTGCCGGCACAATCAAAAACATTGCAGTTAAATTAATTTCGTGTATATTTTCAATAACACTTACATTTGAAATAATTGGAGTAAAATAATCTGCAAATAATTGTGCAACTCTGTATAAATTTAAATTAGTCCACCATTGCGACATTGAATTAGTGAAAAATAATATTTTAAGCACTAAAGGTACTGTTGTCACAAAAAACACGCCTGTAACTATCCAAGTATAAATTACAAATTTTCGGTAAAGTCTTTTAAGTTTAAATGTGATATACAGAATATCAAAAAATACATAAACAAAACCAATTGTATGGGTTATTAATATCATAAAATTTGCAAAAATTAAACCTGCCAAATTTCTTTTTCTTGGCTTGTTTACAACTCTCTGTGTAAAATACAAAGATAATGCAGAAAATAAAAATAACAGACTGTAAAATCTTACTTCTTGCGAATAATAAACAAGTAAACTACTTAGCGAAGTAAATAATGCACAAGAAAATCCGGTTAATTTTGATTTTTCGTGGCCAACAATATACATTACAGGAATGGAAATAATTGCAGGAATAATTGAAGTAATCCTTAAAAATGTGTCATCCGCTGAAAAAATATTAAAGAATTTTAAATA
>DFEL01000173.1 GCA_002369055.1 Cyanobacteria bacterium UBA3803 | reverse complement strand
CTATCGCTTTGAACTTAGTTTAATAATTAATAATTAAAGTTTATAGAAATATATATATATATTACAGGTATAGAAAAAATGAAAGGAATCAGATTATGCCAATTACAGTAAACACAAACATCCCATCATTAACAGCACAAGCTTCATTGAACAAAGCTACAAACGCAATGAATACTGCGATGCAACGTATGTCAACAGGTTTGAAAATCAATTCATCAAAAGATGACGCAGCAGGTATGGCAGTAGCAAACAAGTTGGACTACAAAGTAAGTTCATTGAAAGTAGCACAAGACAATGCTCAAATGGGTGCTTCAATGTTAGATACAATGGAAGGAGTTATGGGTGTAATTAATGACAATTTAACTCGTATCAGAGATTTAACAGAACAAGCAGCAAACGGAACTTACGGTTCAGATGCAATTGGTGCAATTAAAACTGAAATCAACTCAAGATTAACAGAAATCAACCGTGTAGCAAATTCAGCAGAATTTAACGGCAAAAAACTTCTTGACGGAACAACATCATCAGTAACATTGCAAGTAGGTATTGACGGTACTGCAAATTCACAAATCACATTGGATTCATCAATTTTCCAAAAATCAACAACAGATGCTCAAGGTTTGAACATTGCAAATGTACCTGATAACTGGACAGATAGTGCTGCAAGAACTTATTTAAGTTCAGTTGATGGTGCAATTGCAAAAATTACAAACGCAATGACAGCAATCGGTGGTAAACAAGCAGCAATTTCATCAGCAATGGAATCAGCAAATGTAATGGCTACTAACTTAACATCTGCAAGTTCATTGATTAAAGACGCTGATATCGCAGAAGAATCATCAAATTACATTAAACAACAAATTCTTCAACAAACATCAGCAAGCTTGTTAGCAACAGCAAACCAAGCACCATCTATCGCTTTGAACTTAGTATAGAGAAAAGGGATAATTAATATAAAGGGGTTCTGAGTAAAATCAGAACTCCTTGCTCAAAAGAAAAAGATAAGTTGGAGTTTGTATATAAAAAAGTTTTTATTTTAATTAGTACATACTATGGCATTATCACCCACAAAATATTTTGTGGGTTTTCTTTTTTCAAAAAAAAGCCCCAGATAAGTGGGGCATGTTGAATTACATTATTTTTAAGGGAAATATATGAGAATAAATATTTAAAATTTTTAATTAACTAAGTAAGCTTAGTGCTAATGCTGAAGATTGATTAGCAGATGATAACATTGAAGTTGAGATTTGTTGTAAGATTTGTTGTTTAATGTAAATTGTTGATTCTGCTGCAATATCAGCATCTTGAATTGAAGCAGCAGCATTGGTTACAGAGGCTGATATTGCCGTATTTGCATCAAGTACTGTTACAAGTCTTTGTTGAATACCACCAACTTCTGCAACTCGGTTGGAAATATTTGCAATAGCATTATCAATATCATTAAGAAATGCTCTTGCTGTTGTATCATTTTCATATTTATCACTTACATCTTCAGATGATAATTTTAATAATGTTTTTGCAGATGCATCTTTGAATAAATCCGGACTAAGTTTTATAACGCTTGTGTCAGAATTTTCAATACCAATTTGTAAATTTATACCTTCTGTTATTGAACCATCAAGAAGGTATTTTCCGTTAAATTCAATTGATGATGCCAAACGTGTAATTTCATTTACTCTTGATTGAACTTCTTTTAAAATTGCTGTCATTGAATCAGAGCCATAAGTTCCGTTTGCTGCTTGTTCGGTCAAATCTCTGATACGTTGAAGATTTGATTGAATTGTACCCATTATACTTTCTGCTGTATCTAACAGAGAAACACCCATTTGAGCATTATTTTTTGCTACTGCCAATGATGAATTTTTATAGTTTAATTTTGTAGAAACTGCCATACCTGCTGCATCATCTTTTGATGAATTTATTTTATAACCTGAGGATAGGCGTTCTAATGAATTTTGTAAATTTGTTGTTGATTTGCTTAATGATTTTTGTGCGGTTAATGCTGCCAAATTGGTATTTACACTAATTGCCATAATGTAATTCTCCTCTTATAAAAAATTTCTCATTTCCTCTTATGACTTTTTTATCGGAAAACAAAAAAATAACTTTATACTTTAGTATGAGATATCCTCTAAACGTAGGAGAAGTATTTAATATTCACTGTATATAACAATTTTGCCGATTTTAACTTTTTATGATTTTGTATTTTATTATACTTTAGTTGTAGATTTATTCGTTAGGATGTGTTACACCATAACCAAACAGTGCAAAATCATACTTAACAGGGTCATTTGTATCAAATTGTTTTAAGCATGATGTTAGTTCTGTCACGGCTTTAAAATCATTTGAATTTCTTTTTAGAAGCCCCAATGCTCTTGACATTCTTGCAACATGTGTATCAAAGGGGATTAAAAGTTCTGATTTAGGTATGAAGTTCCATATTCCAAAATCAACAGGAGGTTTTCTTACCATCCAACGTAAAAACATATTCATTCTTTTCATTGCACAGCCTTTTTGTGGATTTGGTATTAGGTGGCAATATCCTTGTGTTAAGTTTGCATTACAATAAAAATAATCACAAACCGCTTGAAGCATGCTCTGAATATCATTATTATAATTTTCCTTAAAAAGATTTTTTAGATTACTTCTTTTATATAAATTATGTAATTTTTCAAAAAAACATATTACATCTATATCTTTTGAAAACCTGTAACTAAAATCTTTTAAAATTATTGGGTCAAAATTTTTAACATATTCAAAAGGTTGATTATTAATTCTACCAAAAAGTTCATTTAATTTTTTAATAAAAACTTTTCTGTTTCCGTACGCAAAGCATGATGTTACAAAAGCAGAAATTGTAATATCTTCTTCATCTTTGTATTTATGGGGTATTTGAATTGGGTCATTTGTTATAAAATCAAAATTTTCATATTGATTTACAAGTTCATCAAGTTCTTTTTTTGTTATCATCTTAACCTCTTAAAAAATTCTTCTAAAATGTTATCACATGCTTCTTCTAAAATTCCGCCATATACATTTAATTTTGAATTATGCAAATTTCTTAAATCCATAGCAGAGCCTAAAGCACCGTATTGGCTATTATAAGAACCAAAGTATAAATTTTTAATTCCTGATTGAATAATTGCTGAGGCACACATCGGGCATGGTTCAAGTGTAACATACATATCACAGTCGTTTAATCTCCAACGTTTTAAACCTTCTTGAGCCATTTTTATTGCAAGTATCTCAGCATGGGCTGTAACATCTTGTAATTCTTCTTTTTGATTATGTGCAAAAGCTATTATTTCATTACTTTTCACAATAACAGCTCCAACGGGAATGTCTTTTTTTGCTTGTAGTGCTACTTCAATTGCATCTTGCATAAACATAAATTTTTACCTACGGTTTTAACGTTACTGATTTAAATAATGGTAAGGTTACATCAACTTTAAATCCAACTTCTTCCGTTGAGGATATTTTTATTTTACCATTCATTGCTTCGACAAGTCCTTTTACAATAAACAATCCTAATCCTGTTCCTCTGGTTGTTCTGGTTGTTTTGTCGTCCATTCTTATAAATTTTCCAAATAGTTGTTCAAGTTTTTCTTCCGGAATTTTGTCGCATTCGTTTGAGATGCTTATTGTTGCATTTTCAGCGTGATACTCCCCTGTTATTATTATAGGTGTGTTGTCTTTTGAATATTTAATTGCATTTTCAAGTAAATTTACGATAACCTGCTCGGCTCTGTCTTTGTCCGCTATTACAAGAGGAAAATTCTCAGATAATTCATTTTTAATTTCTTTTTCTTCTTTGTTTTTAACCAACGTGATTGCTGTTTCAACCGTATCTGATATCCAAACAGGCTCTAGTGCAACTCTTATTCTGTCACGTTCTATGTCAGGGATTACAAGTAAATCTTCTATTAATCGTTTTAATCTTTCGGATTGTCTTTTTATTGTACGTAAGGATTTTAGTCTTGTTTCTTCATCAATTTGTATATCTGTTCTTAAAAGCCTTGATGTATATCCTTGAATACTTGTAAGCGGTGTTCTAAGTTCATGGCTTACGGTATCAATTAAGTTTGAACGAAACTCGTTTAATTGTTCAAGTTTAACATTTTGTTCTTTTAATTGAATGTATGATTTATGAATTTCAGATGCCATTTTATTAAATTCAGAGGCAAGAAAAACTATTTCATAAGGCGTAAATATAGTTTTTAAAAGTCTTATTCTACGCTCATAACTACCTTTAGACATCGCCATAATACCTTTAAATAATTGGCGAATATTAATATACATATAATAAACATATAATGCAATGATTATAAATATACTTAATGCTGATACAAATACAGCCATAAGTAACTTAAACCTATTTTCATTAATTGTGTATCTTGTGATTTTTTCCGTTGTATTTACGATAATCATAACTTCAGGGTTTGTTTTATGAATGTATACAATCGGTTGATTTTTCTTATCACCGTATATTATTGCAATATTATCGGTGATTTTTGCCGGTAACAGTTGAACTGAATTTTTAAACAATTCTTTTGTATAATTATGTTCTGCAATTAATTTTCCTGTTGAATCCAATATATATATTTGTCGTGCATCATCTTTCAGTGTTTTAAACATATATTTGTTTAAGTCTGTGTTACTAAATATTGCAACAAGATACCTTCCGTCAGATGTTTCTTGATACATTATAAATTTATCGCTTAGTGCTTCGCTATTTTTTAATTTTTGAATATCAGTAAAATTATTAACAAGTTTTAAATCTTTACAAAAAAAGGATGTGTTTTTTAATTGTTTTAAGTAGTTTAACTTAGCGTTATTTGAAGGTATATAATCAAGTGTTTTACTTATTTGTTCTAATTCATTTGTTGCCACTTGAAAAAATACATCAATTTCATCTGAAACCATGTTTGCAATTAAAACGGCAGATTTTCTAAGTTGACTACGCATTGCTTGCTGGTTTATGTTATTAATTACAAGACCGCTGATAATCATTGGAATTAATAAAGCAATAAACAAAACAATAAGTATTTGCTCCGCAATTTTTAAACGTTTAGGGTGCAAAACTTTTTTAATTTTATTCAGTTTTCTTAGTGTTTGAATATTCATGTTTTAATTTTATTCTGCAAATGGTGTAAGTTTATAGCCTACATTTGTTACTGTGTGTAAATATTTTGGTGCTTTTGCGTTTTCTTCGATTTTGTTTCTAAGTCCTCCAACGTGAACTCTTAACATCCTAACATCTTCATTACTGTCATATCCCCAAACTTCATCTAAAAGTGTTGCAAGAGTAACAGAATTATTAAAATGCTGCATCAATGAATACAAAATTTCAAATTCTGTTGGCGTTAATTTTACCCGTTTATTAACAATAGTACATTCTAAGGTGTCCGGAAAAATCTGTATATCTCCGACATTTAAAACTTCATCAGTTATAGAATTTGTTTCTTCTATTTGATTTCTTCTTAAAAGAACTCTTATTCTCAAAAGAACTTCTTGAATATCAAAAGGTTTAACTATATAATCATCAGCACCGCTGTCAAAACCGTCTGTCTTATCTTCAATAGTACCTTTTGCTGTTAGCATTAAAATAGGAATTGCAAGTTTTGCTTGACGAATATTTTTGCAAACGTCAAAACCGTTCATTTTAGGCATCATTACATCTAATAAAATTAAATCATAAGAGTTGTTCAATGCTTTATTCAAGCCTTCTAGCCCGTCTTTTGCAGTATCAACGGCATATCCGCTTTGACCTATATCAAATTCCAAAAGCTCTCTTATTTCTTCATCGTCATCAACAATTAAAATTCTCTTTTTGTTCATATTAATATCCCTGATACCAACAATAATTTTATATCTTTATTAAAATTTTATAAAAAAAATATTATTCGTTCAATAAAAAATATTAAAATTTTATAAAAATTCTTTTATTACCTATTTGTAAACTTATGTAACAAAATAAGTTAAAACACTAAAGAATACATGGTTTTGAGCCGAAGAATAACATGTAGGTAAGGTCGTAAAGGGAATAAGTTATGGGTTTAGCAGCATCACAAGCAAGACTATTAACAATAACTTCAAGATTGTCTAACACTGAGTTAAGACAACAACAAATCGCTAATACAAAAATGCGTTTGTCAGCAGACCAAGAACAAGTATCTACAAAATATTCAAATGCTTTAAATAATCAAACTTTAACTTTAAACGACGCTCCTATGACTTATTCAGATTTAGTTGCAGCAGGCTACTCAGTAGTTAGAACTTCTGATGGTGCTTACGCAGGTGCTGCACAAACAGCATCTAATAAATCTTTCGAACAAATGTTAAATAACAGTGATTTCTTAATTCAAGGTATTTTAAGCGGCTACTTAACATTAATGAAAGACGGTCAACAAGTTTCATTAGCAGGTTCAAAAGAAATTTCAACTGTTTATGACAAATCAGACGATGCTCAAGCAGAAGCAGAATACAGTGCTGCAATGGCTAAAATTAACAGAAAAGAAAAAGCTTTAGATAACGAAATGAAAAGATTAGACACTGAA
>DFEL01000097.1 GCA_002369055.1 Cyanobacteria bacterium UBA3803 | reverse complement strand
AAAAAAGATAATCAATTATTAAAAGAACAAATTGATGGCGATGATATTGCAGAAGTTGTAAGTAAATGGACAGGAGTTCCGGTTAGCAAATTAATGGAAAGCGAAATGAAGAAATTAATTTCTATGGAAGATGTCTTACATCAACGTTTAATAGGTCAAGATGAAGCGGTTGTAACTGTTTCAGATGCAATTCGCCGTGCTCGTTCAGGTTTAAAAGATCCGAAACGTCCTATAGGTACATTTATTTTCTTAGGGCCAACAGGTGTTGGTAAAACAGAGCTTGCAAAATCATTAGCTGACTTTATGTTTAACGATGAAGACGCTTTAATTCGTATAGATATGTCAGAATATATGGAAAAGCATAATGTTGCAAGACTTGTTGGTGCACCTCCGGGATATGTCGGTTACGATGAAGGTGGTCAATTAACAGAAGCTGTAAGAAGAAAACCTTATTCTGTTGTGCTTTTTGATGAAATAGAAAAAGCACATCCTGACGTTTTCAATCTTATGTTGCAAATATTTGATGATGGTCGTTTGACAGATTCAAAAGGTAGAACGGTCGATTTTAAAAACACTTTGATAATTATGACAAGTAATATTGGAAGTGATGTTATTTTGGAAGATTCTTTGAAAGGAGATTTTGAAGATACAAAAGAAAAAGTCATGGAAATTATGAAGGAACGTTTTAAACCCGAATTTTTAAACAGGGTTGATGAAACAATATTCTTTAAAGGTTTGACTTTATGCGATTTAAAACAAATTGTAGATATTCAAATGGAATCTTTGAGAAAACGTTTGAAAGAACAAGAAATAAGTCTTGAAATAACATCTGATGCGAAAGAATTACTTGCAAATAAAGGTTTTAATCCAATTTATGGTGCAAGACCACTAAAACGTGCAATTCGTCAATTGGTTGAAAATCCATTGTCAAAATTAATTTTGGCTCAAAAATTTATAAAAGGTGATACTTTAGTAATAGATGCTGAAGATGATGAAATAAAATTCAAAAGAAAATCAAAATAGGAAAAATATAAACCAAATAACAGATATAGGACAAACTTTTTAATAAAAATTTGTCCTATGTCTGTTAATATAGCCCGAAAGACGCATTAAAAATTTAAAAATATTGGTTATCATACCTAAAAAGGTGTGCATTTATGTTTTACAATTATTACCAATATGATGATTATAATTTTGACAGTTGTGTTGCAAAGGGAGTTTGTTCAACAGATCCTACAATTTCTTCTTTGCAAGAAGTTATTATTATGTACATGAAACAACTGGCATTTTATACACTAAGACTAAAGAAACAAGGTGTCACAAATAAAGTTATAAGAGATAACATCTTGAATACAATATCAGGTCTTGTTTCAAATACTGACTATTCACAAGAACAGTTTAAAACAATTATTATGACTATTTATGATAATCTCAGACAGTCAAAAATTTTGTACGAAAGAATTTGTAAAAATAATAATTTAAGTTCAAATAAACTTGAAGCACAACTCAAAATAAATAAAAATTTTGACTTGAATAATGCTATAAAACAAGGTGAAAAAGAATTTATACGCAAAAATAAATTGTTAGATTCAAAACACAGACACATATTTGAAATAATGTTTTTAATAATCAAAAATGTGAGTATAAATTTAATTCAACTAAAAAGTTATGGCATTGAACACGATGATGCTTACTATGCAATGCTTCAAGTTTTGAGTGCAATGAATTATAAAAAAACTTCAACAGAATCTTTAAAACGATTACTAAAAAATTTTATTCAAATAAATTATAAATTAATAAAGCAATTACATCATAAAGAAAATGAATTTTACGGTAATCCTGAGCCGACCGAAGTATCATTTTCAACACGTTCTGGCAAGGCTATATTAGTATCCGGTTCAAATTTAACCGAACTTGAAGATGTCCTCAAAGCAACAAAAGGATTAAATATAGATGTATATACACATGGTTCAATGATTATGGGACATACACACCCTAAATTAAAGGTTTATAATCAGTTAAAAGGTCAATTCGGACTTGGTGTGGAAAATTGTTTACTTGATTTTGCCACTTTTCCGGGTGCTATTTTAATGACAAAAAATTCACTTCAAAATATTGAATATTTATATAGAGGTCGTTTATTTACAACAGATATAACTGTGCCAAAGGGTGTAACTCAGATAAAAAATAAAGATTTCAGACCTCTGATTAAATCCGCCAATGATGCAAAAGGTTTTGCTAAAGGACAAATTCGTGAGTCACTAAAAATAGGTTATAATGAAAAAGTTATAGAAAACCGTGTAAATGAAGTTATAACAAAGATTTTATCACGTGATATAAAACATATTATTATTGTCGGAATTTTAAATCATACTTCATTACAGAAAAAATATTTTTCGAGATTATTAAAAACCTTGCCTGCAAATATGCATGCAATAACCCTTTCTACATACACTCCTTCGACAAACACTTTTCAGATAAATTCAAGTTACGATTTTATGCTAATGTATAAAATTTTGGAAGATATGAATAAGAAAATCGAAAATAAAACTTTTGATATAAGTATATTTTTAACAAAATGTGATAAATATGCCATTTCAAATATGCTTAACTTAAAAGAACTTGGAGTAAAAAATATATTTTTAAGCCACTGTTCACCAATATCAATAAATCCTGTAATAGTTGATGCAATGAAAGATATTTACAATATTAAATCAATTACAATGCCAAAAGAAGATTTGGATACAATATTAAAATCGGCTTAAATTTAAATTTCTTTTCTTTCAAATATATTTTCTTTATAAACATCTTCTTTATTTGCAAGAATACCGCATTTTGTACATGCAAGAATTTCACCGGTGCTGTCAACAGGCATAAAAACATGTTCACATGTTTCATAATCTTCTGTAAAATCAGGTGAATCATCTGTTGCATCATATTGTTTTATACATTTTTCTTCTTCAAGAATTTTCGGTTCTCTATATGTTTTGTACCAATATTTTTTTATAAATTCAAAAATAAACATACTTACATTATAAATCAAAACCTAAAGGTAAAAGCTCATCAATTGTGTGAAGTTCTAATTCACCGTTATCACCTTCAAGAATAATGTCAACACCATTATCTGAACGAAATTCGTTAATAACTTGTCTGCAAGGGCCGCAAGGAGCACAACGTTTCATTTTAGGGCCGTAAATTGCAACAGCACAAAGTTTTCTTTCTCCATTAACAATTGCATTTACAATAGCACTTCTTTCGGCACAAATTGTTGCACCATAAGATGCATTTTCAACATTAGTTCCTATATAAGTTTTTCCGCTTTCAGCTAAAACACAAGCCCCAACAGGAAAATTAGAATATGGTGAATATGAGTTTTCACTTGCTTTTTTAGCTTTTTCCATCAATTCTTTGTAATCCATTTGTTAACTCCTTATTAATAATTCGCACTATATAAAAGACTATGATATAATCTTATCATGAAAAAAATTATTATACTTGTTTTATTTATCTTTTTTGCTTGCATAAATGAATGTTATGCCGCAAGATTTAGTTTTATGGTTTTACCTGCGGATTTATTTTTAAATACAAAACGGGATTATCTTGTTTATCCGCAATCAGCAACGTTAATCAGCACTGATATTATAAATTATTACAATCAACATCCTGATATGTCTGCAATACAAATTGGTCAAATCAGAAGTTATTTGGAAAGACCGGAAAATTTCAGATTTAAAAAAGAAGTGCAAGATTTTCTTACAAATTATCAAAATAATTATGTTATAAATTTTGCAACCGTGCAAAAATTGGCATCGATATTCAAAGTAAAACAAGTTTTATTAATAGGATGTAATATGGATGCTCAAAATTATATTACAAGAAGAACAATGTGGGATTTTCTGGATGTTCCCGGAGCAACAGTTCTTGATGCTGCGTACAGGCTATCTACTCAAGCAACGTTGATTGACCCTAATAATCAAGTCGTACTATGGCAGCACAATTACCAAAAATTAATAAGTTCTCGTGAAAACAGAATGATTCCGACAACATTTAATGATTCAAGCGAACAATTGGAAAAAGTTAAAAAATATTCAACAAAATTTTTAACGCCACAAGTAGTACAAGAAACTCAACTTGCATTGTTAAATATTTCTCCATACCAAAATTTGAATACACTTCATCCGGAAGTTGTGAAACCTCAATATGTATCAATAGACAAAGTAAAAATTGATTCAAAACGTGGCATGGTACGCAGTGCAAATGCGATAAAAAAACAATCCGCAGCGGCAGGTGCATCTGTTGCCGCCGGAGCTGTAAAAATTTCACGTAAAGGTGCAACAAAAGCAAAAAAAGCAGTTAATAAGTTAAAAAAAGCAAATGTTAAAAGTAGTGCACCCTCTGTAAAGACAGAATTGTCAACTGATGAACAACTTGAACAAATAAGAGTTAAAGAACAAGAAAAATTTGAATTAAAAAAAGCAAAACAAAGATTAAAATACGAAAAACAATATCAAAAACAACAGCTAAATGCTGCTAAACAAAAAGCAAAAAAAGAAGCACAAATGCAATTAAAACAGGAAAAATATGAGTTGCAAAGAAAATTACAACCACAAAGAACACAAGAGGTTGTTGAAGAAACTTCTGTTCAGACAAAACAAGTAACACCTGTAAATAGTACGAATTCAGTATCTCAACCACAAGAAAGTAAAATAATAGAAACAAAATCAAAAAAAATGTTGGAAAAAATTAAGGATGCAAAACAAGCTGATGATGACGTAAAAATACAAGAAGTTCCGGTAACATCAACACCTGTTATTTTGCCAAAAGATAACAAACCATCACCTTTCTTTAGAACAAGAAATTACAAAAAAGAAATGGATTACACAATTAACGATTTTTAAACAATAAACGAAATAAAAAATGTCGGATGTATTTAAATACATCCGACATTTTATTTCAAATATTTTGTATTAGTATGTACCTTCTATTTTTTCCATGATTTCATCCGGAATATCAAAATTTGAATATACGTTTTGTACGTCATCATGTTCTTCGATTTTATCCATCAAACGCATAATTTGTGTTGCTGTTTTTTCATCAGTAATTTCGATAGTATTTTCAGGTATTCTTGTAAATTCTGCTGTTGTATGCTCAAACCCTGCTTTTTCAAGACCTTCTGAAACTGTTTGTAAATCAGCAATAGAAGTTAAAATTTTATATTCATCCTCTTCTTCCAAAAAGTCTTCTGCTCCAAGATTAATAGCTTCTTCAACTAATTTATCATAATCTACATCTGAAGGGAATGTTATCATACCATATTGTTTAAACATCCAACCAACACAACCTGTTTCACCTAAATTTCCGTTAAATTTAGTAAAATAACTTCTAATATCACCGGCAGTACGATTTCTGTTATCGGTCATTGCTTCAATCACTATTGCAACACCGCCTGCACCATATCCTTCATAAGTTAATTCTTCATAATTTTCAGCTGCACCATTACCACAACCCTTGTCAATAGCACGTTTAATATTATCGTTTGGTAAACCGGCTGCCTTTGCTTTTTCAACAGCAGTTCTTAATCTGAAATTTGCTTTTAAATCACCACCGCCAAGTCTTGATGCAACAATAATTTCTCTTGAAAATTTTTGAAAAACAACTGCTCTTTGAGAATCAACTTTTGCTTTTTTGTGTTTTGTTGTTGCCCACTTTGAATGTCCACTCATATATTTTATCCTTTTTTTATCTGTACAAAAATATTATAGCAAAAATAATTTTTATTTTTTTGTAAACAAATGTAACTAAAATTTTAAAAAAGTGTTATAAAAAAATTTTTCTGTGGAACATGATAAATGTACATAAAATTAAAAATTATGTTTTCGTTGTCACTTTGAGTGTTATGCGGTATGCATAATGGCACCACGCCGGATTGTGGTGTATCAATTACGAAAGGAGTCGCTTATGGCAATTACAGTAAACACAAACATCCCATCATTAACAGCACAAGCTTCATTGAACAAAGCTACAAACGCAATGAATACTGCGATGCAACGTATGTCAACAGGTTTGAAAATCAACTCATCAAAAGATGACGCAGCAGGTATGGCAGTAGCAAACAAATTAGACTACAAGGTAAGTTCATTGAAAGTAGCACAAGACAATGCTCAAATGGGTGCTTCAATGTTAGATACAATGGAAGGAGTTATGGGTGTAATTAATGACAATTTAACTCGTATCAGAGATTTAACAGAACAAGCAGCAAACGGAACTTACGGTTCAGATGCAATTGGTGCAATTAAAACTGAAATTAACTCAAGATTAACAGAAATCAACCGTGTAGCAAATTCAGCAGAATTTAACGGCAAAAAACTTCTTGACGGAACAACATCATCAGTAACATTGCAAGTAGGTATTGACGGTACTGCAAATTCACAAATCACATTGGATTCATCAATTTTCCAAAAATCAACAACAGATGCAACAGGTTTGAACATTGCAAATGTACCTGCAAACTGGGATGATGCTCAAGCAAGAACTTATTTAAGTTCAGTTGATGGTGCAATTGCAAAAATTACAAATGCAATGACAGCAATCGGTGGTAAACAAGCAGCAATTTCATCAGCAATGGAATCAGCTCAAGTTATGGCAACAAACTTAACATCAGCAAGTTCATTGATTAAAGACGCTGATATCGCAGAAGAATCATCAAATTACATTAAACAACAAATTCTTCAACAAACATCAGCAAGCTTGTTAGCAACAGCAAACCAAGCACCATCTATCGCTTTGAACTTAGTATAGATTAAAATATTAAAAGACCTAAGGTCGTAAGTTCTTAGGTCTTTTTTCAAGTTATTGTCACTTTGATTGTTATGCAACAAGCATAACATACACCTTAAAGGATTGTGGTGTATCAATCACGAAAGGAGATCGCTTATGTCAATTACAGTAAACACAAACATTCCATCACTAACAGCACAAGCTTCATTGAACAAAGCTACAAACGCAATGAATACTGCGATGCAACGTATGTCAACAGGTTTGAAAATCAATTCATCAAAAGATGATGCAGCAGGTATGGCAGTAGCAAACAAGTTGGACTACAAAGTAAGCTCATTGAAAGTAGCACAAGATAATGCTCAAATGGGTTCTTCAATGTTAGACACTATGGAGGGTGTAATGGGTGTAATTAATGACAATTTGACTCGTATCAGAGATTTGACCGAGCAAGCAGCAAACGGAACTTACGGTTCAGATGCAATTGGTGCAATTAAAACTGAAATTAATTCAAGACTTTCAGAAATTGATCGTGTAGCAAAATCAGCTGAATTCAATGGTAAAAAACTTCTTGACGGAACAACAACATCAGTAACATTGCAAGTTGGTATCGAAGCAGCACCTACATCAGGAACAAACAATTCCGTAATTACATTAGGTTCTGAAGTATTCCAAAATTCAACAAGAGCGGGTTTGGGTTTATCAACTGATGTTCCTAGCAATTGGACAGATACTGCTGCAAGAGGCTACTTAGCAACTGTTGATTCAGCAATTGCAAGCGTAACAAATGCAATGACAGCAATTGGTGGAAAACAAGCAGCAATTTCATCAGCAATGGAATCAGCTCAAGTTATGGCAACAAACTTAACATCAGCAAGTTCATTGATTAAGGACGCTGATATTGCTGAAGAGTCATCTAATTACATCAAGCAACAAATCTTGCAACAAACATCTGCAAGTTTGTTAGCAACAGCAAACCAAGCACCATCTATCGCTTTGAACTTAGTTTAATA
>DFEL01000183.1 GCA_002369055.1 Cyanobacteria bacterium UBA3803 | reverse complement strand
GAGTGGTGAGTGGTGAGTGGTGAGTAGTGAGTGGTGAGTGGTGAGTGGTGAGTGGTGAGTGGTGTCTTTTTGGTGAATAGTTGAATAGTTTAGCCTTTCAACCATTCAACAATTGCAACATCTGTTTTTTAATAAACGTAAATATATTATACCGTTTATATTTTTGTGTTATTATTGATTTAATAACATTAAGGAGATTTAATTTATGTACAGTTTAATATTAGCGGGTGGATCGGGAAGTCGTTTATGGCCATTATCAAGAGAACTTTATCCAAAGCAACTTTTAAATTTAAATATGGAACAAAGTTTATTACAATCGACATTTAGCAGAGTTGCATGTTTCACTCCATCTGAAAATATTATTAGTATCACTAATGTAAAACATTCTTCAAATGTTAAATTCCAGCTTCAAAGCGAATCCGAAAAAGCCGTTGTTTTATCTGAACCAATTGGCAGAAATACAGCACCTGCAATTGCTGTTGCTGCAAAATATATTTCTCAAAAAGCTAAAGAAGATGATCCTGTTGTTTTGGTTGTTCCTTCTGATCATTTGATAAAAGATTTAGCGGCATTTAAAACTTCCGTTTTAAGAGGCGAAAAGCTCGCAAAAGATGGTTACATAGTTACATTTGGTATTCAGCCTACTTATCCGGAAACAGGATATGGGTATATTAATGTTACAGACGAAAAATTACATGACGGTTTTAAAGTTAAACAATTTGTTGAAAAACCGGATGCAATAACTGCTCAAAAATATATTGATGAAGGTACATATTACTGGAATGGCGGAATATTTATGTTTAAAATTTCTGTGTTTATGCAGGAATTGCAAAAAGCAAATCCTGAAATAGCAGAAAATTTAAAGAATTTTGATTTTACAAAGTCAACAGAAATTCCTTATGTATTATTTGAAAAAATGCCTAATATTTCAATAGATTATGCCGTTATGGAAAAATCAGATAAAATTGCACTTGTAAAACTTGAAAGTGATTGGAATGATTTGGGTTCTTGGCAAGCAATTTACGATGTAAGCAATAAGGATAACAACGGTAATGTGTTTATAGGTAACGTTATTGACGTAAATTCAAAAAATACAATGGCTTACTCATCATCAAAGCTCGTTGCAACAATAGGTTTGGAAGATACAATTATTGTTGAAACCGAAGATGCTATTCTTGCGTGTAAAGCAGATAAAAGTCAAGACGTGAAAAAAATATATGAAGAATTAAAAAATAAAAATGATGAAACGCATAAAGTTCATAAAACAGTTTACAGACCTTGGGGTTTTTATACCGTAATTGCCGAAGGTGAAGGTTATTTAACAAAAAAAATACGTGTTAATCCCGGACAAAAACTTTCACTTCAATCTCATAACCACAGAGCAGAACATTGGGTTGTTGCTGTTGGAACGGCAACAGTTATCAAGGGTGAAGAAACTCTAACTCTTAAATCCGGTGATTGTGTTGACTTGGCTATTGGAGAAAAGCATTCTCTTCAAAATCTTTCTGATAAAGATGTTGAAATTATTGAACTGCAAAAGGGTGATATACTTTCCGAAGATGATATTGTAAGGTATCAAGACATGTACGGACGAGTTTAATTAAAAGTATTTTTATTTGTAATAATATAATATTTGTCAGTTCTGTATTTGTATTCAAACGGATGATTTTTGAAAAAGTTTGTTGTAAAACTGCAGACTTTAGTTGTTGGAATTTCATTTTCAGTGTGCATTTGCTTTGATATAACACCATTAATTCCGCTGTAATAGCAAGCAACATCTGTATTTTTGTCGAGAGGATAATATTCAAGAGTCTGTCCTTTTTTGTTGGTAGTTAAGTAGTAATCAATTTTATTTGCTGAATATTTATCGAAACTTGTTACGGGTTGTGCTCCTATGCACATTACAATAACATCATAGTCATCAATATTTATATCTTTTATGTGTTCCGCATTAATAAAATTGTAGTCATATCCTTGCATTTGCTTTATTTTTGCATATATGATGTTTTCTGAAAATTTAGGCAAGAATAAAACTTTATATTTTTTATTATTGAATTTGGAATCAAGCAATGCGTTAATATTACACCATTCTTCAAGGTGCGTATCCCTTTTGTCATATTTTAGGCAAGATATTGATGAACGAACTTGAGTTAATGATTTTGTTTTTGCAAGTGAATATGCAAGTCTGAAAAACGGACGTCCAAAAAGGTTAGTTGATGCAACAATAAAGTAGAATAGTGCAATAAGTATGTATAAAATTTTTAGCGGATTTTTATTAGATTTTATATAAGAACAAGCAAGCATTGGTGCTGAAATTAAAATAAAACTTGTCAAAAACCTTGTGTTGAATGTCATAAATACAATAAGAGCAGATAAGGTTATAATATTTATTGTGAAAAGTGCTGCAAATATCCCTCTTATTTTAATAAATCTCTTTCTGTTAAATAATGGTAAGATAAGAGAAATAATCCAGCATGGGATTAAAAGCAGAAAACTTAATATACCACAGCCCATACCCGGTTCTATAAATGTCATGTTAAAATAAAACGTTCCGCAAAATATTCCGCAAGGAATATTTGACAAGTGTAATGTTCTTAGTATGTTTCTTTCAATATCAATTAATATATCTGTCACAGGTCCAAAAAGTTTAAATCCTGAAAAATCAATTAATAAAAATAAATGCTTTATTATGTTTGCAAAAAAGCCTTTGATGCCCCATAGATTTTTATGCGTTAGAATACAGCCTTTTGTCCCCATGATATGACCATAATCTATAAAATTAAATATAAAGTTATACGATGAAAAGATTAAAAAACTAATAATTCCGAAACCTATAAATTTTAATAATGTTTTAAAATCTTTGTGCTTAAATGACAAATATATAAACAAACACGCAATAGCAGGAATACAAATTATCGCAGGTGTTTTAGTCCCAATTGCAAGTGCGTAAGCAAGTGATGACATAAAAAGAGTTTTGTTATCCGAGCTATTTTTTATTGCATTTATGAACAAATAAATTGAGGTTGTAATCAATCCGGCTATAATTAAATCTGTTTCTGTTCCTGAGACCATTACTACAACAGAGGCAAAAGAGCTTATAATAAGCAATGTCCATAAGGTTCTCCGCATTGAATACCCTATTATTTTAAAAATTTGGTACATGCTTATTAAAAATAGAGTGTACCCAACAAAAGAGAAGATTCCCAAACAAAGTTGTTTTTTTGTGAACAGCAGAATCCATAAATATAAAACTTCTGAATTTATCGGAAACGCATTAATTCTTATATCAGCAGTTTCAAAATGAGCAAGCGAATGATTCATTAGCCAGTCATAACATCTTACTACGTGATAATCAAATGCATCTGCGGAAGAAGTTGGTAGTGCTGCTATTAATATTAAGGATATAATTATAAAAAATATCCAGCCTAAACTTAGTATAAATAGAGATTTATCCAGTTTTACAGCATTAAAAAACTTGTGCAAAAAACATTTTATATCAATTTTATAAACAGGTCGTTTTTGTTTAATCCAAATAACCAGAGAACATATTAAAAATAGTATATTAATTATTAAAAATGGAACAGGTTTTATTTGTTGAAATAAAGATAAACTTTCCGTTGTAACTAAAATTTGTGCAAAAGCAATTAGTAATGTGTAAATAAAGCCTTTTTCCGAAGATTTTTCGGCAAACACAGATGATAAAAAATAGCTTGAACTAAATACAAGTATAAATGAAACAGCGAATAAAAGCATATTTTCCCCACTAAATAGGTACATGACCGGAATATACAAGACTTGCCCAATCTGTAAAATAACTTATTTGTGTGGCAGAACCGGGTCTTATGTAAATTTTATATTCATTTTCAGCGGGAATTTTAAGTGCATTACAAATTGCAGCCTGAATTACCTCCGGATGAGTAACAATAATAATTCTTCCTCGTAAATTTTTAGAAATAATTTCTGCTAAAATGTCATTAATTCTTTTATTAAAATATTTAATATCTTCGCCATTTTCGGGACAATCGGCAGAAATATTTTTATCTTTATATTTTTTTGTTAATTCTTCAAACGTATAACCATTCCAATCACCGTAATTTCTGTTTGTTAGTTCGTTGATTGTTTCAAAATCCTGTTTTAGTTCATCAGCAATAATTTCTGCACTTTGTGTGCAGCATAAAGCAGGACTTGAATATATCTTATTTGTTTTAAGCCCTCTGTTTTTGATAAAATCCGTAATTTTTTTTATTTCTGATTCTCCGTTTTCATTGATTGGCGGATGGTCAAGTTTATTGGTAAACCTGTTGTCTTCCAAATATATTGTTGAACCGTGACAAATAAACGTTATTTTGCATTTTCTTTGAAACATAATTATCCCTACTGATACATTTTATCACAAAAATTATGTTTGGAAATTATTAAAACAAAGATGAATGTAAAAAAGTGTAAATTTATTTCAGTATTTAAGCAAAAAATATATTTACAGCATTTAAATATAGCATAGGTAGGAATATCAGTTTTTTGCATGCTAAAAATTAATTCGATTGTTACAGGAAAATCTTATGATTTGAATGGGGTACAAGTCCGTACACCTGATTTTTTCGTGTCTAAACCTGTAATAAAACCTACTTTAAAAACTGATGTTTTCCAACTGCAAGAAAAGAGAGATAACGTTTCCGAAGTATCGTTTTTGGGTAATAAAATCCAAAACAGATATGTTAGCGGAGAAATAATTGCCAACAATATGAAAAAAGCATTAAAAGGTTCTGTTGGCGGTGTTTCAAGTAAACAATTTAAATCTGAATACAATAAATTAGACGAAAAAAACATTATTCCAACCATTAACGCTTACAATAAGATTTCTCCTGAAGAATCTCTTATTGCAGCAATATGTAAAGAAAGAGCAAATTTATCACAAACAAGAATAGATGCAGTAAACGGAATTACTGATAAGCTGGTAAATTTAGGCAACAAATTTGGGGTTCAAACAGGACATTATAAAGAATTTTTCGATAAAGAATTAAATGCACAATTTGATACTTTATTACCTGTAAAAGTCGGTCAAATTGATAAAATTTCAGGTGCTTTGGTACAGGCAATTGAAAACAAAAAAGGTTTAACTCAAGAAGAACGTAAAGAAATCCAAAATGCAAATATAAAAGATACTCAAACCTATACAACAGAAATTTTAAACAACTCTGTTACAAAAGCAAAAAAATCAATGCAAGAACAAGCCAATTATGATGGCTGGTCTGCAAAACTTGGTGAACAAATAAGAAAATTATGGAATTCGGAAAATCAAAAAGAACTTGTACAAGAAGATATAAATATTTTTAATAATCAAGTTCAAGAATTGAATAAACGTGTTGGAACAAAAGACTACAACAAAAAGTTCAAAGAAATTTTTGATATAGAATATGACCCTGAATTAATTGCGGCATACAAGCAAAAAGAAGAAAGATATGTTGCTGCCGCTCTATGCACGGGTATTGAAAATAATTTTAAAAAATCAGTATCAGATTTATTGACAGGTATGCCGCTGAAAGACAAATTTGTTTTGGCACCTGCTTCCGTAACAGGCATGGTTCCTGTGTTAAAAGAAACAAAAGAAAGTATATATGAGCGTAATTTAAATTCATTTGCAGAATTTATCGGAAAAGGTAATGTTGAAAACGGTAAAAAACAAATCGAAAAAAATATGAGGGACTACAAGGTTAAACCTGAGTCCTCATTGGAAGAAAAATATTCTGTAATGCAAAGAATGGCACAGCGATATGCAAAACGCTTAGGTCAAAATACTAAAAATGCAACAGGCAAAAAGGATTTATCGGAACTAAAACGAGAATACGATAATTCATACTATGCTGCATTTGGTGTTAAAAACGATATAGCAAAACGAGTTGCGGATTACAGAAATTCTCAAATGTGGTCAGAATTGTTAGTTCAAGATACAATTTTAGGAGCTGCATCAATTCCTATCTGGATGTTTACAGCAGGAACAGGGGTTATTCCGACTTTGAAAATTGCAGCAATGCATTCAGGAGCAGCAGCAGCGGTTTATGGCACTGACAGGTTGTCTTCAAAACAAGGAATGACAGCAAAAGATATTAAAGAAATTTTGAAATACACAGCAGTAGATGGTGCTACTGCAATAGCAAATCAATTGGCATATAAAGGTATTGAGGCAATAACTTCTCCAATTGCAAAAATGTCAGGAAAATCTGCCGCAAAACTTACTGATTTTGCTCTGTCAACAGTCGCAGATGTTGCTATTGACAGTGGATTTGAATATATAGCAACAGGAAAAATTACATTGCAAGGAGTTGTTTATTCGGTTGCATTCTCGGCAGGTGGTTATATTATTGACTTAAAAGTTGATGAAGCACAAAGAAAAACTTTGTAATTAAACTATTTTGGATTATAATCTAAGTTGTAAAGGATATATTTATGACATTAGATGTTCAATTTAGAAAAAATACTTTATTTGTAAACAAAAAACCTATTAATTTTGATTTTGAAATAGGTAATGCACTTGCCGTTGATGACAAAGTAATATTTTTGTTAAAAATTCCGTATGATGATAAAACAACATTAAAAAATATCTATTGTTTGAACAAAGATTGTCAGTTTTTATGGCAAGTTCAATCTGCTTTAGAAGCATATCCCAATATTAATGAGGAATTACCATTTGAAAATATGGTGCAAAATGACAAAGGCAATATTTCTGCTTCTGATTTTTATGGGCGTAATTTTGAAATTAATATAACAAATGGTAAGATAATCAATTTTAGTGTATCAAGATAAATCTGCTATTGTAAAATATTGTAACAATATATTAAAGATTTTGTTCATGATAACCGATAAATTCACTGTAATTGAGAATGAGAAAAGGTTATGTGTATGAGTATGCAAATTAACAGTACAGGTATTATCAGTGTAAATACAGGTCAAAAAAAAGAGATTGCTTCAGAGCAATCGGATAATAAAGCAATAGAAAACCAAAAAGAAGTAGTTTCAAAAGAAGGTAGTAACGCAGTTAGAAGTTCTGCAATGGCAGGCATAAAACTTAATCGAACAATGACTATTCAACGAGGTGAAGAAACATATAAAGTTGAAGGTAAGTATCGTGTTATTGGTGAAATGCCGACAGAAGAAGCAAATATGTTTTGGACAACACGAGGTTATAAAGATGCACCTTATAAAGAAGGTGATACTGCAGAAATAATTGAATTAAAAGAACCTACACGATTTGTAAGAACTTATGACGGCATGAATTCCGGTAAAGCAGGTTCATGGGTTATGAAATATGAAGATGTCAAAGGTTTAACAGCAGAACAAATAGCAGATAAATTTGCTTTACCACAAGTTCCAAAGTTTATTTGTGATGCCGAATTTCCGGCAGGTACAGCCTTAAGAACAGGAGAATGTAATCCTTTATATGGCTGGAATGGCGGTGGAAAACAATATGATTTAATGGGTGTACGTACAGGTAATTTTACAAACGAGCGTGAAATCGGAGCTGCGGCAAAATAGTTCAAATTAAACATAAGTTTATAAATAATCCTTATTTTTATACAATCAGGTAAATTATTTTTTTTTAATTTGATTTATCTTTTGATTGTAGATAAAGATAAGGATTATTTTATGAGCGAACAAATAAAAAAAATACGTTTTGAAACTGACAATGCAAGAGATTTTTTTGCAAAAAATCTTGCATATACACTTGGCCCTGTTGAGTTAAAGGAAATGATAGAGGAAAATAAGGTTAAACTTATTGACGTAAGAGCAGAAGAAGATTATAAAATTTCTCATATTCCAAATTCTATAAATTTGCCTTACGAAAAAATAAAAGAAGATTTGGCAAATGATAAAATAGAGCTTTCAAAAGAAGATATAAATGTTGTTTATTGCTACAATAATCTTTGTCATTTGGGAGATAGAGCCGCATATAAACTTGCGGATGCGGGTTATCCCGTAATGGTAATGCAAGGTGGTTTTAAGTCGTGGACGGAGGATTTTCACTTTGCAGTAATATCTGAAAAATAAATAACTTGAAAAAACTTAACAAAGGTATTGTCAATCTAAAATAACAGTTGACAATACTTTTTGCTTGTTGTTATATATATAGTACGACACTTAGTTGAATTTTTGTGCTGAGAAATTCAAACTTTGAATTAGAGAAAATAATAGCAAAAAGATATAAAAGGAGAAATTATGCCAACAATTAATCAGCTTGTACGTCGTGAACGTAAAAAGCTTGTAGACAAAACAAAATCACCGGCATTGATGGAATGTCCTCAAAGACGTGGTGTTTGTACAAGAGTTTACACAACAACTCCGAAAAAACCTAATTCAGCATTGAGAAAGGTTGCCAGAGTTAAATTAACAAACGGATTTGAAGTTACTTCATACATTCCGGGTATTGGACATAACCTTCAAGAACACAGTGTTGTTCTTATCAGAGGCGGCAGGGTTA